>JAKVCH010000011.1 GCA_022447485.1 Polyangiaceae bacterium
AAAGCGGTGTAGCCACATTGCGTATCGCGGAGGATTTTTCTCGAACCTAAGCTAGTCCAAATGCTTAAGAAGCGGCTACCCCAACGACGCAATCGAGGCATTTTCCCCACGTCAGGGTGAGCAAAGCGATTGCCTTTTACATAATCTGCTGCCTGATTACGGATTGGCGCGAGAAGACTGTCCAAGTCAGCCATATCCATTTGATTGTCTCCTGCAATCACAACGGCAGTGGTCGCTCCGCTACGTATCGCTTGAACGTAGCCGCGATTAATCGCCGCACCAACTCCTTGGTTCTCTTTCTGCTCAATGAGTTCGAGGCGAGGGTCGTTTAGAGCCAGGCACTTTTCGATCGTGCTGTCAGTGCTGGCGTCGTCGACAACAATTATTTGCGAAACCCAAGGCGGAACGGCTCTCAGGGTGTCGGCGATCAAAACCTCTTCGTTATAAGCCGGCACAACAAAAGCAAGCTTTTCGGCAACGGGATTTGTGCTTCTTGAAGGCGTAGACAGAGCCATAGGCTGCTCATAGCAAAGTCCGAAGAGATGCACCTGAACAATTATTTGCCACGGGAATTGTCCTAGCGAATTGCTTATCAATAGGAGGGGGATCCGATATAAGTCCTCCGTGGATCCCCAAGACTCTTCTCTGCTGAACTCAACCTCTGGTTCTTTGCCTCAGGAAGAAGAGAACTCTGAGCAATCAACGCGGAGGATAAGCGAGCGCGCTCCACAGACGAGTACTCGTCGCTACCTTCTTTTGGTCGGTCTATCGATGATTGCTATCGTTGGCGTTGCTCTGACGATTTTGCGCTTGAGTTTTCCTAGTGATCAACTTCCCGAAGGCGCTTATTTGCGTGTGGCAAAGGCCGTCACAAATAACGATCCAGCGTCGTTTTTTGCTTACCTGGAGGAACCAGCTCAGCATGCTTGCTTTACGATTAGCCGCTATCGTTCTGACGCGCGTCGATTGATTGAAGAGACCTATCCCATGGAAGCCGCCCAGAAAGCATTGAAAAAGTTGGGGGAGCCCATCCTCGAGGGAGATGGGCCTGCGATCTTCTCTTCTTATGCCAAAACTCAAGGTTGGGTCGAGCAGCTGCGTGCGGATCTTTCGGGAGTGAAGACGACTCGCGTTGAAGGCCTTCGTGCGACAATCGAGACTGTTCGCGGGACTCGCTATTCTTTTCGGCGGCGGCCGAATGGTATTTGGGGGATGACGGCCTTCACAGCGTCTCTTCTGGCTGAGGCCGAGAAGTCTGCTCGTGATTTCGAGTTGATCAGCAGAGCAGCTACCGAGTATCGTCGTGCAACCCCGGGGAAGTAGTGGCTGGAAAATTTCCAGGTTGAGGGCGAAGCTCCTTAAAACCAGCGCTCTTACTTGAGCGTCTCGTAGAGCTGTTCAGGCAGCGCATCGGTTTCAACTTCACGTCCCTCTGCAGACCAGCCTAAAAGCGGCTCACCGAAAGGATCCCGTCCTCCCTCCCAGCCTGCATTCATATCAAGAACCTCGATGAAGCCTGCGCCCTGGAGTTGTGCCGTAGCTCGCGCCGATCGGCCACCGGCCTTACAGTAAACGACTAGTGGCTTGTCTTTTTGGAGGTGTTGTTCAACTACGGTGACGAAGTCTTGATTTGGAATCATTCCTTGTTCTTGCTTGAGAGCCACCGGAATATTGAGCGCGCCAGGGATATGACCATCCGAAAATTCTTCTGGGGTGCGGACATCAAGGATACTAATACCTTCGTCATTGAGTTCTTCTGCTTGATCCGTAGTAATGACAGCCATGCGGCGACGCTATCTGATCATCTTGCCGGCGTCGAGATGAGTCATTTTTCGCCGGAGATTTAAGCTCGTTGACCTAGACGCTTGAAATGACCAGACCTATGCTTCGCTATGGCTCAAGAGCATCCAGCGAGCGGCGAATCAACGTCTCTGCAGTTCATTCCTCTTGGGGGCCTAGGTGAGATAGGAATGAATTGCTTCTGCCTACAGCAAGATGGGCAAATTCTTGTCGTCGATTGCGGTATCGGCTTTCCTGACGACGACGTAGGCGTAGATGTTGTCCACCCCGATTTTGATTGGCTAACGGAGAATGCCTCTTCGATTGTGGGGCTCTTCATTACTCACGGTCATGAGGATCATATTGGCGCCATACCCTTTTTTATTGACGGCCTAGGAAGCGAAATTCCTATTTATGCGCCAAGACATGCTCTTGAGTTGATACGGTCACGCTTAGAGCAGAAAGGTCGTCGAATTCCCAAGCTCCAACGAGTGGATTGTGGGCAATCCTATCAGGTCGGTGACTTCCTGGTGGAACCAATCGAGGTAGCTCATTCGATTATCGATGCGACAGCTCTACATATCCAAACCAAGATTGGGAGCATTATTCATACCGGTGACTTTGATCTGGATGAGGTACAGCCAGCGGGACATTTAACCAACGGTCGACGTTTTCGGCAATTAGGCGACGAGGGGGTACGTTTGCTTTTGAGTGATTCCACCAACGTGGTTCGTGAGCAACGCAGCGGTCACGAAGGAGACGTCGGGGTTGCGCTGAAGGAGCTGATCGCTGCGCAGACAGGCCGGGTCGTTGTCGGTCTTTTTAGTAGCAATGTGCATCGTCTTGACCAGTTGGTGAAGATCGCTCTTTCTTCTCGACGACGCCTTTGCCTTTTGGGAAGGAGTCTACGGAAACAGTTTGAAATCGCGATGAAACTGGGGGTCATCGATGTTCCGCCGCACTGTCTGATTCCTCCTGAAAGTCTTGCCGACTTGCCTCCAGAGCAAGTATTGGTCCTAGCGGGCGGGAGTCAGGGCGAGGGGCCTTCTGCTTTGCGACGTCTCTCATTGGCTCAGCATCCTCTGCTCAGGCTAGAAAAAGGAGATACGGTTCTTTTCTCTTCGCGAGTGATTCCTGGCAATGAGCGAGGTGTCGCTGTGATGAAGAATGACTTCTTACGTCAGGGGGTGAAGGTGCAAGACCAAAAAAACGCACCCCAACTGCACGTAAGTGGTCATGCGAGCCGTGAAGAGCAGCGTAAAATGATAGAGTGGGTGCGTCCTCAAACCTTTATTCCTGTTCACGGTACCCTTTATCATATGCAAGCTCATGAGCTTTTAGCGAGAGACCTCGGGGTGAGCTCCACTTTTACCATTGAGAATGGTCAAGTGGTCTCTCTTGAAGAGGCCCAGGCGTATCGAGCTGGTTCTGTACCGGCGGGTAAAGTGCGTGTTGCCTACGGTGGCCAAACTTTAGATGCCCGCACCCGTCGCCATCGTATTGAGTTAGGACGGAATGGAGTAGTGAGCGTGAGTGTCGTGATCAATCAACAGGGTGAGATGATTGCTGGCCCCCAGCTCAGAAGTTATGGTGTACCAGGGCTTGAGCGTGATGGGCTTCGAGCATCAATCGAAAAAATCATCTGCGAAAAGGTAAAAGATAAAGTAGGCCAGGCGTCGCTTTCCTTGTCTGAGGTAATTCGTCGTGCTGTTCGGAGTGAGATTTACCGGCTCAGCGGTGTGAAACCACCTGTTGAAGTACATTTGCACAGGACGGGAGCCGATAAGGTATGAGACGAGCGTTATTTCTCTCTGGCATGGTCTGTGCCCTCTTGTTTTGCGGCTGTGACTCGACTCCTGCGCAGACACCTCAAAAAGCACCATCACCCCAAAAAGCACCATCACCCCAGGAGGCACGCGGGGAAGAGCTGAAACCGAAAACGCCGCAAAGAGCGCCGAGAAAGGGGCGAGCTTATCTCAGACCCGACGCGGAGCGTGTGGTGGCAATTGGTGATCTACACGGCGACTTTCATGCGACCCAGCAGGTATTTCGGCTGGTCGGTGCGGCTGACACGAAAGGTCATTGGAAGGGCGGCAAGTTGGTTGTTGTCCAAACTGGAGATCAGCTCGACCGAGGCGATGGCGAGAAGGAGATTTTAGCCTACCTTGAGCGATTAGAGAGTGAGGCCCGCCGCGCCGGAGGTCGAGTCTATGTCCTGAATGGGAATCATGAGACAATGAACGCTCTCGGTGACTATCGCTATGTAACACCTCACGGTTTTGAGGCTTTTCAATCATCGTCACCGGCTTCACCATTGGCTCTTCGTGCTGGGCCAAAAGTACGTCGACGAGCGGAGGCTTTTTTACCTGGAGGAGAACAGGCCTTGAGAATGGCGAAGCGGCCTCTGATTCTTCAAGTGGGGGAGACTCTCTTCGCACATGGTGGGGTTTTACCTCAGCATATTGAGTATGGTGTCGACAAGCTGAATACTGAGTCTCAGAACTGGCTTGCAGGTCGTCGTGGGATGCCGCCTTCCGCAATCACCGACCCCAATGGTCCTCTCTGGGCTCGACATTTCGGCGCGGCTGTTCTCTCGCCTGAAACCTGTCGTCTGTTGGAGCAAACTCTTCAGATGAGTGGCGCGAAGCGTTTAGTTATTGGCCACACCGTACAGCGAAGGGGATTGAATGCTGCCTGTGATGAAAAAGTGTTTCGCATCGACGTCGGCTTGTCTCATTATTATGGCGATGGCCCCATTCAAGCCTTAGAAATCTCTCAAGGGAGAACCCGGGTATTAACGAGTGACCGGCAAGAGCCATGAGCGCCGACTTGCCCTTGTTTTTCTTGCTCCAGGGGGGTGAGTTGCAAGGTCTGATTGAGCCGTTTCTTTGCCTCAGAGGCAAGAAGCAAGGTCGCCCAGGGATTCGCACCAGAATTAAAGGTGAGGCTGGTCGCCTTGGATTGGACAATTACCTTCTGACCTTTCCGTGCGACCGAGTTGATCGCCGACCACGGTATTCTCTTGGTGTGCGCCCCGTCTTCCACGGCAACCCCGGCCTCTCCCACCGCAACGGCTGTTTCATTCACACGACCAAACCAAAGACAAATTCCTATGCCTATTCCGCCGAGCGCAACAAGAGGCGAAGCGGAAGCCAGAGGCGGTTCAATCACCCAAAGCTGGTACACCCCGGCTCCAAGCAGTGCGGCGCCGATTGTGCCTGCAATGACGGAGAAGGAGGGAGTGAAACGACCATTGGTGGCAAAAACTCTTTCGCTGAGTTCAGAGGTTTTGGCGTCGGGCTGCGGGGCGCTACTTTGCGTCATTGGCCTGAGCTTACCGTTAAAAGCCGCGCCATTGAATCTGCTGGTGCAATTAATTCGTTCTCTTTTCGGCGATTATCGAAATTTCGGGAAACTGCTACTCTCCGAATCAGTCTGATGTGTGGTGGTTTTCTCTGAAAGAGTCGCTCGTTTCTCTGGTTCGCAAGCTCGAGACCCTTCGCTGGAATCGTGTCTTCATGGTGGGGCTACCTCTTCTGGCTGTTCTAGGGATCGGCGGCTCTCTATTTATAGGGGCAAGGGAAGAGGCGTTACTTTCCGGGCGAGTGGTGGGAGGCCCCACCTCGGGAGGATGGTCCGGGCGTATCCAGGTTATTCGAGATGAGGCCGGCGTTGCTCGGCCGCAATCGGACCTTCCGGTCCAGGTGGAATATGGGGGACAGAAATTTCTAGCGACAACTGGAGCAGAGGGCTGGATTTCTCTGCCTTTCACTGCCAACTCGGGTGACCTTCACTTTCGCGCAGAGCTATTCAGAAAAAGCGACTCGGGCACCAAGGACGACTTTTTTACTGGCCAGCGTTCTTCCGAATTGGTGGACGGTTTTTTCCGAGTTTCGCCCGATGATTGGCGTGCCTTGAGTAAAGCTCGAGGCCACTTCTTCGAATTGGAGGAATGGTCTGATGAGGAAAAGGCTTTAGGCTGGCGGCTGGATGGTCCGCTCGCCGTGCCTTTCTCTACTGAAATGTTGCTCACTTACGACGGGCGCTCTCCTCTTTCGATCGATTGCGACGGCGCGGAAATATCATGGAAAGCGAGCGATGCTCTCAAGACTCAAGACTCGCTCTACCTGAAGCCAGATGGCCAGCAGCAGAAGCTATTGCGCCTACTGCTCACTCCTCGAACCCATCATGTGGATCTTCACATTAAGAACGGTGCTCGGAGCTTAGAGAGTTCGCCAGTCGTCGTTCCCGGGGGGGCAGACGTGAGGCGTGAAGATCAGGGCTATCGGATTCGAACACCGCTTTTGAAAGACCGAATCTGGTGGAGTCTTGTTAGCTCCGAGCAGCGTTGGGGCGGAGGCGTTTTAGCTCTCCAAAGTGAAGAAGGGGGTGGGGCGACGGGTTTTTTGCCCGACGGTGAACTGCCCGCCTGTCTTGCTCCTCAAGCTTGTCGTGAGCGCTGGCTGGTTGTCGCGAGTGATGCTGACGCAATTGCTGTGGGAACCGTTGGTTTCCCCCTGGACGGGCAGGCCCATAGCTTTGCTCCAGAGGAGATACTCGTACTCGATGGATTTGAGCGGGCTCGACGCAGCCATCAAGCGCAAGTGACGCTTCAGCGCTGGGCGTTAGCAGGTTATGCCGCGATGGCTTCCTTATTTTTTCTTTTCCTTTTCTTCATCGACGTTCGTCGGGAGGCTCGGCAACAAAAGCGAGCATTTGAGCGAATTGGCGCCAAAGGGGGAACAGCTGATGACTTTTCGAGAGCTTTGATTGTCGCTTTTAGCAGTCTATTCTTTGCCTTTTCGCTGTTGGTAGTATGGATAGTGGCGCAATGAGTTCCACGAAGTCTCTCTCTCCTCGTCAAGCGGCTCTTTTTGGTACGGCAGTTCTCGGCATCGCCTTGCTCTGCGCGTTTTTGGTTTTTCCCTACTTAGGCCCACCGAAACGGAGGCTGCCTGAGGTCATGATTTCAGATTTTGACCTACCTGTTTTGGACCTGAAGGAAGAGGGGAGTCGTGTCCAGTTAAGTGACCTGCGCGGTCAATATGTTCTTTTAGACTTCTGGGCGAGTTGGTGTGAGCCTTGTCGGGAGCAGGAAGAGCTGTATTCACTTTTGGTGAAAGAAACGAAGCGTCCTGGGTCTTCTTTTGGTGAAGCTGGTTTACGCCTGACCGTTTTGGGTGTCGTGACGAGCGACGTTCGGGAGGCGGCTCTGCAATTTCTCCGAGAAGAGCAGCCTGAGTACGACAGTGTATTTGATGAGACCGGGAGCCTAGCCCGGGCACTGAAGATTGAGAATTTACCAACGACGGTGATCATTGACCCAACGGGTAAGATCCGTTCGATAGAGACAAGAACCCTGAGACAAGAGGATGTTTTTCAGATCCTCAAAGAATTTCAAAATACCTCGAAGGAAGAGCCTTGAGTTCTTGGTTAGAGGCCCTCTTTTTAGGTTTTGTGCAGGGCGTCGCTGAATTCCTACCTATTTCAAGTAGCGGGGTGTTGGCGCTTTTAGGAATTCTTCTTGAGCGCGAAGATGCGGGCCTTGCCTTTAACTTACTCCTGCACGCTGGCACCTTTGTGGCGACGCTGATTGTTCTGCGCAATCGCTTGTGGGCAGGGCTTCGAGATGGCTTTCAGGCCTGTCGACAGCCTTCACTCTTTACTCAAACACCAGGCGGGCAAGATGCCCTATTTGTGATTTTGGCAAGTATCCCTACCGCGGTTATCGGCCTTCGTTTACGCGATGCTGTGGCTGTTTGGAGTGATTCTCTTTTCGCTGTAGGGATAGGGTTCGCACTAACGACCTTTGTACTGGTGAGCACTTTATGGGCGCCAGTCGGGGAAAAGCAGCATCCAGGCTGGTTTTCGGCCCTGCTGCTCGGTCTTGTTCAGGGATGTGCCGTCGCGCCTGGTATTTCAAGAAGTGGCATGACGATAGGGCTTGCTCTCTTTTTAGGCGTCCAGCGAAAAAGAGCCTTTGAACTATCCATGTTGATGAGTTTACCGGCAGTAGGCGGGGCTTTGATTTTAGAAGGCCAGCACGCCTTGGGGGAGCTGAACGATATTCCACTCACCATCAGTGCTTCTGTCGTGGCTGCCTGCACAGGAATTGTTGCGATGCTGGTATTGCGCCGGATTGTCGATGATGGGCGTTTTTCCTACTTCGCCCTGTGGACGGGACCCCTGGCTTTAGGCACTCTTGCCCTGGCGGAGGTTCTTCCCCCGTGAACAAGAGAGCAGATAAGTGAATCAATCTACAACATATGCTGTCATTCTCGCCGGTGGCAGCGGCACTCGGTTTTGGCCAGCCTCACGGAAGAGCCTACCCAAGCAGCTTTTACCTTTGGGTCCAGCTGCGCCTCAAACGCTGCTGCGTTCGACGGTGGAGCGCTTGAAGGGGGTCACTTGCAAAGAGAATCTACTCGTTGCGACGGGTGCCCATCTTGTTGGCGCAACTCGCCAGGAGCTGAGCGATATTCCGGAAAGGAACTTTTTAGTCGAACCTCTGGCTAAGAATACTGCTCCCTGTATTGCTTGGGCCGCTCTCGAAGTGGCGGCGAAGAGTCCGGAAGGGGTTCTGTGCGTTTTGCCGAGTGATCAACATGCGGCAGACCCTGAAGCAATGGAAGCTGCTTTGCAGCAAGCTCTCCTGGTTGCCGGCACCGGGCGTCTTTGCACCATTGGCATTGTTCCTCATCGACCAGAAACTGGATATGGCTACATTCAAAAGTCAGCCCAGCCCCTTCCCATCGATTCCAAGCCGAGCAGTAGCGATGGGTCGGCAGCTCCCTCGCAGAAAACCCAGGCCTTCTCTGTCGAGCGCTTCGTCGAAAAGCCCGATTTAGAGAGAGCCAAAGAGTACCTCCAGACGGGCGAATTTCTTTGGAACGCTGGTATCTTTGTCTTTCGTGCCAAGGATATGCTGGAGGCGATAGCCCGTCACGCTCCTGAGTTGTTTGCCTCGTTAATGCGTCTTGAGGCTGCTCGCTCCTCTGGTCAACTGCCTCCGGATGCGATTCAGCGCTACTTCGACGATGTAGAGCCAATAAGCATTGACTACGCCGTCATGGAGAAACAGTCGGACTTAGCGGTTGTACCGGCTGACTTTGGTTGGTCAGATTTAGGAAGCTGGGAAAGCGCCTGGGAGCTCTCACCAAAGGACGCCCGGGGGAACGCCTCCCCTCAAGGCACAGTTCTCGTTGAGGCTGAGAATAATCTGGTTGTCGATCTTCGCGAGGGTAACTCTGAGAGTGCCGAAGTGGCTTCCAAGAAGAAAGTGATCGCCTTGGTAGGTGTCGAAGACCTCTGCGTTGTGGAAACGGATGATGCGCTTTTGGTCATGCCACGGAGTCGTTCTCAAGATGTTCGCGAGGTCGTCGCTACCTTGAAGTCGTCGGAGAGAAGCGAGTTCATCTAGAGCTAGCCTGCCTTTTCCTTCAGACTGAGAGCTTTCGGGCTCCTTTTGAGTGAGGGCGAGAAAGAGAGCTTTTCGAGCAGGACGATTAGGTGGGCCGCCGTCTAATTTTTTCGCGCTCTTTTCTTTCGAGCTGCGGGCTTTTTAGAAGACCGTTGACCCACTTTTTTCGGTGTTGAGGGCTCACTCGCGGGTGCTCCGCCTTCTTGAAGTTGGGCTAGCTCGTTTCTCAATCGTGCAGCGGTCTCGAACTCTAAATTCTCGGCTGCGGCAAACATTGCTCCTCGCAACTCTTCGAGTTTGGCGGCTAATTCGTCATCGCTGAGGTGCATCCTGCCTTCGCCAGCGGTGTCCGCCGGAGCACTGTTTTGCTTCTTGCTGCCAGGGGGAGTCTTTTTCTGTTTCCCTGCCGTTTTCTTCTTCCCGGAGGGCTGTTCGTCCTTCTTGCCGATTGGAATTGAATAATAGTCTCCTTCACCGCCGGCGGCCGAGAGGTCTTTGATTGTACGTTTTACCGTAGCAGGGGTGATGCCGTGTTTTGTATTGTAGGCTATCTGAATTTCACGGCGACGTTTGGTTTCGTCAATCGCATACTGCATCGACGCCGTGATTCTGTCCCCGAACATAAAGACTCGGCCATTAGCATTTCGGGCAGCACGGCCGATCGTTTGAATCAAGGAGCGGGTACTTCGTAAAAAGCCCTCTTTATCGGCGTCGAGAATCGCGACGAGGCTCACCTCGGGAAGGTCGAGCCCCTCTCGCAGTAGATTGATGCCCACGAGAACATCAAATTCCCCGGCTCGGAGCGCCTTCAGCAATTCCACGCGCTCCATCGTGTCGACGTCGGAGTGGAGATAGCGGACTTTGATTCCCAGCTCTGCGTAATATTCGGTCAGGTCCTCAGCCATCCGTTTCGTTAG
Organism: Polyangiaceae bacterium; assembly: GCA_022447485.1. GTDB lineage: Bacteria > Myxococcota_A > Polyangia > Polyangiales > Polyangiaceae > NIC37A-2. Next base: position 10,117 of record JAKVCH010000011.1, read on the forward strand.
AGTTGTGACCAAGACCCGCTCATCTTTTTTGACACGAAGACGAATCTCTTCAAGTAGGTCGTCGATTTGTCCATCGACAGGTCGTACTTCGATTTCTGGATCGAGGAGCCCAGTCGGACGGATCACCTGCTCGACGATATTCTTTCCGCTATGTTCGAGCTCGTAATCTCCAGGCGTCGCCGAGACATAGATCGTATTGCGCATGTAGCGCTCAAATTCTTCAAACTTCAGCGGGCGGTTATCGACGGCGCTTGGCAAGCGAAAGCCATATTCGACCAGGTTTTGTTTACGAGCCTGGTCGCCGCGGTACATGGCTGAAATTTGAGGAATCGTTTGATGTGATTCATCGATAATCAGGAGAAAGTCATCGGGAAAGTAGTCGATCAGAGTGGGGGCTGGTTCTCCAGGCTTACGGCCAGACAGGTGTCGGGAGTAATTTTCAATCCCCTGAACGAAACCCATCTGTTCCAGCATTTCTAAATCGTATTGGGTGCGCTCGCGGATCCTCTGCTTTTCGAGGAATCGACCTTCTTTATCGTAAAAGTCCAGGCGATCGCGTAGCTCATTGCGAATCGCATCCATGGCTCGATGAATATGCTCCTTGGGCGTGACGTAGTGAGAGCCTGGATAGATTGTGTATTTGCTAATACGCTGAAGAATCTTTCCTCTTAGGGGATCTACTTCTGAAATGGTGTCGATCTCATCGCCAAAGAATTCGACGCGAATGGCTTTTGCTTCCTCATAGGTTGGGAAGATCTCCACGACGTCTCCTCGTACGCGAAAAGTTCCGCGATGAAAGTCGATATCGTTCCGTTCATATTGAATATCGACGAGACGCCGTAGGAGGTCGTCGCGAGGGATCTCCTGGTTCTTTTTCAGTTCGATAGCCAGGCCCTCGTAGCTATCGGAAGAGCCAATGCCGTAAATACAGCTGACGGAGGCGACGATGATCGCGTCAGAGCGGGAAAGAAGACCATGGGTCGCGGCATGTCGCATGCGATCGATTTGGTCGTTAATGATCGCATCCTTCTCAATAAAGGTGTCGCTCGTGGGCAGGTAGGCCTCGGGCTGGTAATAATCGTAGTAACTAACGAAATAGGAGACCGAATTCTTGGGGAAGAGCTCTCGCATCTCGCCATAAAGCTGGGCGGCTAAGGTCTTGTTCGGCGCAATGATCAAGGTGGGCTTGCCCATGTTCTTGATCACGTTCGCAATAGTGAAGGTTTTCCCACTGCCAGTGATGCCCAACAATGTTTGGTGGGCTACCCCATTGTGCAATTCTGAGGTGAGCTTTTTGATAGCCGCCGGTTGGTCGCCACGAGGCGTGTACTTACTCTGTAGTTGAAATGGTGAATCCATGGCGATTGGGGCTCAATTATCCAGAAAGCCTTCTGTGGCTGGCTTTTTCTGATTGAAAGCAATCATGACTAAGCGCTGAAGCGATGATCTTAGGGCAAGAGCGACGAGGGGCAAGAATTTATCGAATCAGCGAATCTGGCGGTCAGTTTACTTCACTGAGCCTGATGAGGGTGAGCCTGACGAAATTTAATGGTCGAGCTAATTAGACCGTGCAGCAGAAGTCGGGCGATTCATTGGCGCCTTTGAGTTGCGCTTGCCGGCTTGAGGCAAGTCGCCTCAGGGGGCTGAATCAGGGGTATTGGGCGAGGCGGGGAATACCGGTGGCCTCCTCATAGTCGCGACTGATGTTGAAGGCGGCTAGGGCTTGGGAGCTTGCTCCTCGCGCTAGATTGTCGATCGCGGCTATGCTCAGTACAAGGCCAGTGCGGTCATCGATGGCGTAGGCTATTTGCGCGCGTCCACTGCCGCGAACATGAAGAGTGTCGGGGAGGGTGTCTTCAGGGAGTATGCTGATGAGCGGTCCTTGGAGCAGGTCTCGAGCGGCTTCTCGACATTGCGCTGCGCTGACACCGGCTTTCACTCTTGCGTAGGTCGTTGTGAGGATACCACGGATCATAGGAGCTAATTGCGGCGTAAAAAGCACCTTCCAGTCCTGGCTTCCCAACACGGAGAGCTCTTGTTCCATTTCGGGAGTGTGGCGATGCTGTCCTGCAACCTTGTAGGCGCGCATGCTTTCACCAGATTCGGCGAAGAGAGTGCCTTGGGCTGGCTTGCGCCCCGCACCGCTGAGGCCACTTTTCCCATCGACGATCAATGGTTGATCTAATTCAATCAAGTCACCTTTGATCAGGGGAGCAAGAGGAAGTATCGCACTCGTCGGATAGCAGCCCGGGCCAGCAATGAGCTGGGCTCCCTGCAGCTTTGATCGATAGAGTTCCGGCAGACCGTAGACCGCTTGCGGGATCAACTCTGGCCGCGGATGTTGACCGTACCATTGCTCATAGAGGGCCTGGTCCTTCAGGCGAAAGTCTGCTGAGAGGTCGACGACCTGTACTCCCGCATCCAACAACGCTCCACCGAGGCGAGCGCTTGCGGCATGAGGCAAGGCTGTGAATGCAACATCAATCTTTTTCCCGATCTGTAGAGCATCGCCCTCCTCGAAACGCTCCAGCATTAATTCGCCTAAGCCATCGACTCCTTGGGTGGAGCGGATCACCTGATCGAGACGCTGCCCAGCATTTTCTCGTGCGGCAACGAATTTCAGCTCAAGATAAGGATGAGCATCGATGAGACGAATGAGTTCTGCGCCGGTGTAGCCGGCTGCGCCAATGATTCCAACGCGAAGTTTTGACATGGAGGTAAGCCCTGAGAAGAGTGAGCCAAAGAAAGCACGTACGGTGCAAAATGAAAGCATAAAAAAACGCGGCCAGAGGACTGACCGCGTTTTGTAAGAGAAGAACTCTGCTCAGCGCTTGCTGAACTGGAACTTCTTTCGAGCGCCCGGCTGACCTGGCTTCTTTCGCTCTTTCTTTCGACTATCGCGAGTTAGGTAACCAGCTCGCTTGAGAGTCTTTCGTCGTTCGTTATCCTCTGCGATGAGTGCACGAGCGATGCCGTGACGTACAGCCTCGGCCTGAGCTGAGTGTCCACCACCTGATACGAAGGCTCGGACGTCATACTTGTCAGCAAGCTCGAGGATTTCTAGTGATTGCCTCGAAACCATGACAGATGTTTCACGTTCGAAGTACTCGTTGAGAGGTTTGCGGTTCACGGTCGTCTCTCCGGTGCCCGGACTAATCCAAACACGGGCGACAGCCGTTTTTCTCTTACCAGTAGCGTAGATTGCGTTTTCAGACATTTTCTTATTCCTGTAGTAGCTCGCTACGCCTTAGAGGCCGAGGGGCTGGGGGTTCTGAGCAGCGTGAGGGTGGTCTGAGCCTTCGTAGACCTTCAACTTCTTGAGAAGTTGTCGACCGAGGATGCTCTTGGGAAGCATACCTTTCACGGCGTGCTTGATGGGGCGCGAAGAGTCTTTGGCAATCAGGTCGCCGAGCGCAATTGATTTAATTGAACCAACGTAGCCCGAATGGGTGTGATAGATTTTGTCGGTCATCTTGGCGCCGGTCGCTTTGACCTTGGCTGCATTGATAACGACGACAAAGTCACCCGTGTCGACGTGGGGGGTGAACGTGGGCTTATGCTTTCCACGAAGAATAGTTGCTACCTTGCTAGCCAGACGACCTAAGGGCTGACCTTCGGCGTCGACGATCCACCAGGTACGAGCTTCTTGAGCTTCTGCTGGTTTGGCGTTGTAAGTACGCATGTTTCGATTCCTTAAAACGGGGTTGAATAAACTCGGGTCCCCCGTCGAACCATGTATCTAAGCGAGAACTCATTTTCAGAGCGCCGCCTAGGGCAAGATGCGACTCGGGCCCCAATCCCAATGGCGGGGACCAAAATGGCCCTGCCCGTTGAGCGGGTCTCCCCCGAGGCTTCCTCGCATGAAGAAGGCCCGAAGGGGACCGGGGAGGTAGCTTTCGACGTACCTGGCGTCAAGCTGATCCGAACCCTCTTCCGAAGGTTTTCCCGCTTTTTCTCCCAGATTCGTTCTTAGGAGCAGAATTCCGTACCAATTTTGATAATTGTGTAAAATATTCAAGCGGGTTAGAGTTCGGCCCCAGGTCTTATCAGTCGGCCGGAAGCAGACTAGTCTGCCCCGCCGACCGAACTCTTGGTGGCAATGACCTCATGGCAGCTTTGAATCAGAGAATTCTCGATAAGATGGTGACTGATGGCGCTCTCACAAATGAGCAGCGCGAGGCAGTACTCTCTCATATGAATGCTTACGGCGATCGCCCTGAGGAACCTTTGATTGAGAGCGGCACCATGGAGGAGGTTGCCCTCCTCAAGTATCTGGCCGGCATTTATCGGACGCGCTTCGTCTCGACCGTGAAATTGTCGAAAGCCGATATCGATCAACTCACTCTGGAAAAGATACCGAAGAAGTTTGCCACCAAGCGTGGGGTTTTCCCGGTGCTATTCGATAAGGCGAAATCGGCTTTGAGTGTTGTTACAGCCGACCCCCATGATGCTTCTTTGCTCGACGAACTAAAACTCGTTGCAGGTGTGAAAGAGATTCGCCCCTTTGTGGCTCGACCGCGAGCCGTACAAGCGGCGGTTGCCAAAGCCTATTCTGGCGATATCCATGCATTTGATACTCTCGATCGCGTGGCGCATCAGCAGTTCACCAATATGTTGGATGTTTATGAGCGTAATCTTGTCAGCGATGAGAGTATGGTTGTTGCGCTGGCAAAGGAAGATCAGCCACGAGAGCGGGTTCTGTCGGGAGATGAATTAGAAAAAGGAGGAGCCAAGGCTTCACGCGGGATGAACGATCAAGGCTTCGTCGAGACCTTGAATGTTTTGGTGAGCTTGCTTGAGAACAGCCGTCAAGATTTACGGGGGCATTCTGCTCAAGTCTCCCGCCTCATCAAGAAGCTCGCTGAGCGGATTGGTTTGAACCAGAATCAGCTCAATCAATTACAGATAGCAGCCTTTTTACACGACTTAGGTAAAGCCGGCGCCTACCACCTTACGGCGCTGAATGTGGCTGAATACGAGGGTCATGCGACTCATGCCAAGAAGACCTACTCCTCCCCATCTCGACTCATGGAAGCTGTGGGCCTGTCTCACGAGACAAAGGCGTCGATCGAGCAGATGTATGAGCGTTTTGATGGTCAGGGCTTCCCTCAGGGTATTCGAGGTAAAGATATCGCCCTGGGCGCAAGGATTTTGGCCATAGCAGACACTTATGCTGACTTGACCCAAAACCCTCGAAATCCTTTTCGTAAGCGTTTGCGTCCAGCCGAGGCCTGTGAAGTCCTGATGCGCTACAAGGCAACTATTTTTGACCCTAATCTTGTCGACCTTTTTAAGCATACGGTGACGGGTGAAGATCTGAAGGCGCGGCTTTTGGCAAATCGCCATCGAGCGATTATTATCGATCCCGACCCCGAAGAAATGACGGTCCTTGAATTGAGGATGATCGAACAGGGATTTGAAGTGCAGCAGGCGCGGACCGCAAAGCAGGCATTAGAGCATTTGAGTTCTGGAGAATTCGAGTTAGCCGTCTCTGAGGTTGATCTGGGGTCCGGGGGCGATGGCTTTGAGTTATTGTCTCAGGTGCGTTCCCAAGACTATGGCAAGTCTTTGCCCTAGATCTTTGTCACAACTCGAAGTGGCAGCGCAGAGGCTCGGCAAGCATTTGAGTTGGGGGCCGCCGACTTTATGCAAAAACCTGTCTCTGCCGATCTTTTGGTTGCGAAGTTGAAGCAAATCATGGAGCGGGAGGCCTCGCAGACAGGACGCAATCGCGGGGTTTCTGGTTCACTCACAGAGATGGGCCTGCCGGATATGGTGCAGGTGCTCTGGCATGGCCGTAAGACGGGCTCGCTGAAGATAAGAGCGCAGCACCAGCAAGGGGAGATTCACTTTGTTGAGGGTCAGATTTTCAACGCGATGTGGGGAACTCAACGAGGTGAAGATGCTTTTTATGCCATGCTTTCTTTGACCGAGGGTACTTTTGCCCTCGATCCGAACTTCATTGCTGAGACCCAGGTGATTCAAGCCAGTCCTGAGGCTTTACTTCTTGAGGGTATGCGCCGGGTCGATGAGAATGAACGCTAGCTGAATCAATTCAGGCTTTGATTTTATGGCGGAGGCTGAGACAGGTTGAGTCTCAGAAAAACCTGTTTCGGTTGATATCACACCAGTTTCTGGAGGACGATCTAATGAAAAGTAGGAGTTCATTTCTATTTTGCTTGTGAAGATGCACCGCGGGGCTGGGCCTAAGCTCTGGAAGTGGTAGATTACAAATTGGTCAGACCGACCTCTCTCTTTTGCTCATGCCTCCACGTCCTCCTCTGCTCGGTTATAATAATAACGTCCAATATCGTGGACAGATCTTCCATATTCAAACGGAAGATTCAGGGGTGAACTCGCCACGGATCATGACGCACCTATTTGCAGATGGCGGGCGTATCGTGCGCTCTCTGCGTACTGATTATGGTGAGCATGTTGCGAGCCCAGAGATGGCAGTTCTCGTGAAGGAGTTGATGAAGAAGCAGCATAAAGAAATGTTCGTTTCTTTGCGCGCCGGCGAATTTGACGATTTGATAGGCTTTGAGGATCAGGCAGCCTCTGCGTCAGAGGGCTCGCATACATCAACGCCTCTTGCTGCTGACGGCGAAAGTTCTGATGCAGAGAGCGCTGCATCTTTAGAATCTCTTTCCTCAAAGAAAATAAAAGCTACGCCTCGGTTTTCGTCGCAGCAGAGCGCCAGTCATCGGCGTGAGGTGGCTGAGTCCAGTCTAGAATCGAGCTCCTTTTCTTCCGTAGAGCCAGGCGTTTTAGGGCCAGGGTTTTCAACACCAGTAAAACCAAAGGGGGCGCCAGAACAAGAGCGGGCGCCTTCGTCTTCGCGTCCCTCTGCTCAATTTTCTGTTGGCCCATCTGGCAAAGGCAGTCTTTTTGGCCAAGTAGAAGAAGAGGAAGATACCCTCGACGAGGTGATTTTGAGTTACCTAGGCGATGAGAAAGCTTCGAAAACCTGAAGTCGAGGGTGGTAGCTGATTCATTGTTTAATGCGAGAACTCTATTTTATCTCTTGCGCGGATTCATCAGGCGTGCCAGCGTTCCGCTCCCTGAAACGGCGAGGTAGCCAAGTGGTTAGGCAACGGTTTGCAAAACCGTCACACGCAAGTTCGAATCTGGTCCTCGCCTCAAAAAAGCAGAGCTTCGGCTCTGCTTTTTTCTATTCGGCGTCCATACAGCAGCGAGTGCCCAAAGAATAGTCGGCATACATTGGACCATGGGAGCTGATACTCGCCTCACAGCCTTCGCGAGTCCCTCGGGCATAGAACCCACCTCGGAAAGTGCCTTGGGGATCTTCAACCCACTCATCAAGGTTACCCACCATATCGTAGATATTTTCGTCCCCATGGGTCGATATACATTTTTTCATCGCCCCCGTGAGCTCGAGAAGTGCTCGCTGATTTTCGTCGAAGACCAAGTTGAGGCGTGGGTCTAGGTGTCCGAGGGAAGAGTTGCCATGTAGCGCAAATGCCGGATGCAAGTGGCGAAAGACATTGCAATAACCTTGACGATAGTTCGCGCCATAGGGGTGTTTGGTCTGATTTTGTCCCTTACAGGCTTGTTCCCACTCTTCTTCCGAGCATAGCCTTTTGCCCGCATTGATGCAGGCGCGCTTTGCACTGTGATAAGTCATATAACCTTGGGGAATGACTCCTGGCCGCGAAATTGCTTCAGCCTGAAAACTCTTTTGCTGGTGATGGGGAACGTCAGGCAGCTCTACTTTGCGGGCCGCAGGAGTGCCGATTCGCCAGGACTCCACGCTCCAATAATTATGAACGAATTTTAAGAGGTAAGGGCTTGGCGGGTAATAGGGCGAGAGGGACTTTTTCGTCTTTTTATCGATCGTATGAACCTCCCAACGGTCAATACAATAGCCATTGAGATGAGCCATTTCTGGTGGACATGGCTGAGCCCCTCTTGAGCTCCACCCTCGTTGCGAAGAGGAGGCGCGAGTTCTTGCCGGCGGGCTTTTGGCGTTCCTTTGCGTTGGCTGGTTTGTTGGGGCCCTTGCCTCTTGCTCGTTTGAACTTTTTGCGTGGGCCAGTGGCGCACAATACTGACCGAGAGGAGCCGCAAAAACTCCCGCGACAAATGCAAGACTCGATAAAGAGGCGAGTCTGCATGGAGCAGGTAGAGTTTTAAGCTCAGGCACGGCCGATTTTCTTCGTCGAGAAAGCGAAAGGAGAGGTGCCTACTTCGGCGTAGGCAGCGAGCCAGAGCTTGGATCGTTCCCTACGAAAGACAAGTTTTGGGCTGGGCGGCCCTGGGAGCCAGTCGCCTCTGCTAATTTCTGATTCGAGTTGTCCGGGCCCCCAAGATGAGTAACCTGCCACGGCACGAACCTGAGGCAGGTCGAGACCCTGAGCGAGTCGATCCAAGAGGTCTGTGGAAGTACAGGCCTCTATCCCCGGGGCAACCTCGACTTCGTCCTGGCTTTCGTCTTCGAGGGAGTCTGTGGGGTAAAGAAGCCAGACTTGTTCGTTCTTCACTGGACCGCCCTTTTGGACTGGAATACTGGGCAAGTCTTCGCCTCTGCTGTAGTCACGGCCCGTCGCTGCGACAAGGTTTTTAAAACTCATTAATGGCGGACCGTTGATAATCCAACCGAAAGCTCCAGCGTCGTCGTGAGAGACGAGCAATACGACACTCTTTCCAAAGAGGTCGTCATCGAGTGTTGATGAGGCAATCAAAAAGCCAGGAGCAAGACGGCTCATGGCTTTGAGAATACCATCGATCATGGCAAGGGGGGAATGAATTCCCCGCGTTCAGTTCAAGAAGAGACCTGCAAGAAGAGAACTAGAAGAGCATTCTTGTTCGAATGCTAGTTTCTAAGGCGTCTAATTTGGACTTGATCTCCTGGCTGACGTTCTGATCGAGATCGATGACCAGATAACCCAAATCGGGATCTGTTGCCAAAACCTGGGCGGCTACATTTGCAGCGCTATCGGTAATGAGGCTGTTGATGGTCGAGAGCACCCCAGGAACATTCTTGTGAATATTCAAAATTCGGTGGGTACCAGGTGCGGGACTTTGACCGACAATTGGGAAGTTGACCGCTCCGGTGGTGATTCCGGCGTTCAAGAATTCGAGAAGCCTTCCGCCGACTTCGCGCCCAATATTCTCCTGTGCCTCTTGGGTCGATCCTCCAATATGAGGAGTGAGGATCACATTTTTGAGACCGCAGAGTTCCGATTCAAATCCGGGACCATTGCCGCGAGGCTCTTTTGGAAAGACGTCTACAGCTGCGCCTGACAGAGCGCCAGTCTTCAGAGCGTTAGCCAAGGCTGGGATATCGACAACGGTTCCTCGCGCAAGATTCAGAAGGTAGCCACCTTTTTTGATCTTGGCAATTTTCTCGGCCGTCATCATCATCTTGGTCTCTTCTGTTTCTGGAACATGAAGTGAGACAAAGTCGGATTGGGCAAGGAGGTCGTCGAGTTCAGCGACGAATGTATTATTGCCCATAGGTAATTGCTGTTCGACGTCATTGAACAGCACCTTCAAGCCCATGGCTTCGGCGAGGACTCCTACTTGGCGACCGATGCGGCCATAGCCGACAATACCGAGGGTTTTTCCTCGTACTTCGAAGCAGTTCGACGCTGTTTTTTGCCAATTCCCTTGATGCATATTTTGGACGTGATCAGGCATCAGGCGAGACAAGGCCACAATATCACTGATCACGAGTTCGGCGACGCTACGCGTGTTGGAAAAAGGCGCGTTAAAAACAG
>JAKVCH010000110.1 GCA_022447485.1 Polyangiaceae bacterium
GCTTCCCGGGTCATACCTTTGGAAGAGATCACTTCAACGCCCTCAGCCCGTTCTCTCTCGCCCCGCACGAGAAAGTGCACAACTGCTTTCGCACTTTCGCCTTGGAGACCGCCATTTGCATCGATACAGGATCGATAGCGGTCCACTGGTTTATGTAAGGCGCCAATGGTGATTTCGCCTTCATCTGCCTGAATAGGACCAACCTTCAGCTTATATTCCCTCGGCTTTGCCTTCTCGGGCTCAGTCTTTGGTATCGGTTGAGGTGATTTCGGCACCGGACTTGCGGAGGGTGGCTGCGTCTGTTTTGCCAGGTTCTGGGCTTCTTCCGCCGTCAGGCAACGGTGCAGCATCCCTTGACCATTGCTTAAGCGCCCCCAGGAGCAGGCTGGATCGTAGGGATATTTGGCTTCGAGCTGAGAGTTCGCCCAAAGAGCAAGGGGCATGAGCAGAGCCGCACCGAGGCTGAATATTTGTAGCGTTCGTGGTTTGGGGTGGTGGCGGAAAAGCGTCATGAGACGTTTTTGCCATGGAGAATCCCAGCTTCCAAAAAAAATGATCCTTTCGCGTTTCGGGCTGGGCTATGGGTAGGCCATGGATTTGCAATTATCTCTCCAGCTCGGTGCTCTGCGGGCCGTGATTTTGCCCGAGACGGCGGGGAGGGTTCTTTCCCTTCGCTGGGGAGATTATGAATTTCTGGCTTCAGCAGAGGTTCATCCAGAGAATTGGGGCGCAACCTTTTGGCCGAGTCCTCAGAGCACGTGGGGCTGGCCGCCGATTCGTGCTCTCGACGCATTGCCTTGGAAAACTCTCTTGAGGGAGCCGCAGAAGGTGCTTTTAGAAAGTCCCCAGGTCGAGATAGGACAGGAACTCGCGGTAGCTAGCAAGGAATTCTCGGTGTTCCGCCTTGGACGCTGGGACGTTTTTCGTGCGAGTTATGCCATGGAAAGGGCAACGGATTTCGCGCCTCCAGCTGGGGACACTCGGCCAGAATTAGCCTGCTGGGAGATTAGTCGCGTCGAGAGTGAGGCGATTAGTTTTTATCTGAAGGGCTCTCACCAGATCACTAAAGTCGAGCCCCATGGTGCTCTCGTACCTCAGGAGCTTGGAGATTGGTCTGTTCTTGACCATCGAGATTGGCAGAATGGAGAAAGTCAGAAGATACATGCCGATTCTTCCGGGAATATTTTGGGCAACCTCGACAGGCAGACGCGACAGGTTGTGTTGAAGTTCTTTCAACCTGTGAGATTGGAAGAACAAGCAGACGGAGAAGGCGTCGTTGAGATATTTTGGAATGGTTGTGGAAAGTACATCGAGCTCGAAGTGCAGGGAGCGGCTACCTTAGGAAGAAAAGGGCGTCTTGCTGAATTAGTGGTCGATACAATTTGCGTACCCCTACCGCCGGAGCTTGAGCCGGAAGCAACACCCTTATTTTTCGAATGGATTGAGACGTTGAGAAAAGAGTGGCAGGAGTCGGGGAGCGAAGTCGATGAATCGTCGTGAGACACAGGTCACCGGAGCTGATTTAGTTCTTCAGTTTCTCAACAGCGTCGGGAATCGAAAAGAATCAGAATTGTACCTTCGACTGTATCGGTCGATTCCTTACGGTCGTTTTGCCATTATTGCGCCGACTGTTGAGGTGCTCTCAGAGAGTGCTCAAACTTTGGCGGAGCAGCTTGGTTTTCTGCGACAATTAGGTTTGGTTCCCTGTCTTTGCCTTGGCGCGATCGATGAGCTCTCAGCTAGCGAGGAGCTAGGCGAAGAAGCTTATCAGCAATTTTGTCATGCTTTGGGCGAGGCTGGTTTTTCGCTGAGGGAAAAGTCAGTGAGTGAGTCCGAGGGACTCTCGAGAGATGAGCTCATGAGCTTGGTTGCTTCGACAGAGGCGAAGGTGTCGGAAATTCCGATTTTTCGATTCAGCGCAAGCTCAACGAAGTTTTTCGGTCAATTCGTTGCTCTGCTGGCACCTCGTAAATTGGTGCTACTGAGAGCGAGAGGCGGCTTAGGTTTGCATGACGCACGGCGGATTGAATTAGAAGAGGGTCATTTTTTGCAAGGGAATGAGGCTGGAATCAGCGTGATCAATCTACGTTCTGATTTTCAACCCTTGATGCAGTCTGAAAATTTAGAAAAGAGAGAGCAGGGCTGGCTGAAGGCGGCTCATGATATCTTTCAGCAAGCAGAGGCCTTTGGTGCACCCTTAGCGAGTCTAGCCGTGGCCTCCCCTTTCTCGCTCTTGCGGGAGTTGTTCACGGTTCGCGGCGAGGGAACTTTGATCCGCCCAGGTGCTCAGATTCACCGCTATCGAGCCTATGCCGAGCTGAATCTCCGACAGTTATCGGAACTCCTCAGTGAGAGCTTTTCGAAGAAGCCTCAGGCGGATATCTACCGGAGGGTGCCCTTAGCTATTTTTCTTGAGCATCAATATCGAGGCGTGGCGCTTCTCGAAGAAGGGCTTAATGCTGCGTTCTTGACCAAGTTTGCCGTACTTCCTGTCGCTCGAGGAGAAGGCCTTGGCCAGGAATTGTGGTGGGCATTGGTGCGAGCACACCCTCGCGTTTATTGGCGCTCTCGTCCCGATAACCCGATCAATAGCTGGTACTCCACCGTATGCGATGGCATGCAGCGCCGCCCAGAATGGCATGTCTTTTGGAGAGGCGTTGCACCCCAAGAGGTCCCGGCCCTGATTATCGATGCCGAGAGCAGACCTATCGATATGATGGAGTGATTCCTAGTCCAGGTGCTCTGCTGACGACGATTCGACTTCTTCGAGCTCTTCCTCGATGACTTCTAGTCGGGCCTCTGCATCGTCGAAGTCTTCACCCATATCCAAGTAGAGATTCCGGGCAAAGAGGATGAGTCCTTCATCGACATACTGAATGATCGCCCGAGGATCCGCTCCTTCTTTGACCTCTGCTGACGTAGGAGAGTGGCGAACATCAATCTCCTTCACGGGGAGCGTGCTGATCGTGTTGAGCCAGTTCCGAAGTTCAACAACAATATCGTTCGGGCCGTCCCAAGTTGCTTCGAAGATTTGCTGATCTACCTCTAGGGTTTTCAAAAAGAAATCCGTCGCTTCGTCGAGGCGCTCCAGGTTTTCCAAGGAGTCCGCTAGTAGATGATAGGTATCTGCGATCAGCTCGTCTTCTAAATCGTCCTCATTATCGAGAACTTTTCGGAGCGTTTCGACTACCGCTTCATCATCGGATTTTTGTCCGTAAATATTGGCAAGAGCTAGGCGGAAGTCTGGCAAGGCCTGCACTTCCTCCGGTAGAGTTTGAAACATTTCTAAGGCTTCATCAGCATCTTCTCCGGCAAGAGAACTGAGGCTGATGAGGGCTTCTTCGAGTTCGGGCTCTAGGCTGGCAGCCGCCGCAGCGATATTATCTTGGTCGGTCACGGGTTCATTCATAGCAGTCTCTGCCCTTCTGCCCATGAGGATTTCACCTGTATCTTGCCGAGTCGGGGAGAACGAGGATGAAGTGCCACTTTTTCCGCGGAAAGGGCGTTGCCAGAGTCAGTTCAGTCCTCCACACTTCCTAGCGTTGTTTTACATTTTCCTGATCCTCGTGGCCGCTCTGGGTGCTGCCGTCTATCTGATGCTCTTTGTGTCTCATGTTCCCGGGGCCAAAGAGGAACGCTTTGGAGAGCTTGAGGCCCTGCCGGGCAATCTCTATCGCTGGGAAGAAGTTTCTCGCGACAGTCAACGGGTGCGTGAGGAGCGCCACCTCCTCGAAGAAGGTGGGGTTTGGCGGACGACTCGATTAGTGAAGCAGGTTCGTTTTCGAGATATTCGTAGTGGCGCAGTGGAAGACGTCTTGAAAGACCAAGTGGTGAAGCGCCGTCGTATTCGCCCATGACGGCCCCCTCTTTTTATTTTAAGCGAGCTGCCGTAGCGAGCTGACCTTCTTCTCCGATGAGGAGGGTATTCTGGGGTTCGTCTTGTGTCTCTGGCTCAAATCCTGAGCTACCACCCAGATTATTATTTGAGCCCATCTGCTGCCAATGGCTCGATGAATGGGAACCTCGATCACTGCGTACAACGAGCTGACAGCCTTGCTCGATGAGCAGAGCGACCAGCGGTGCGATGGAGTCATGGTCGAGTTGCCCCCAGTAGAGGTACTCGTTTTCCATGCACAGAGCGCTTTGAGACTCATAGCGGCCAAACTCTCGAGCAACTGGTAGGAGTTGACCATCTCTGGCGAGGGCTTCGAGTTGCAAGACATCGTAGCCTGAGGGGGCCGGCTGGCCCGGAGCCAAGAGGCCTAAGTGCTTCTCTGGACTCACGATGACGCTAGCGTGCCGACGGTCGGTCGGAATGAAGCGATGACCCTGAATGGCGAGTCCTGTCTTTGAGCCATGAGTTGCGTGGCCCAGGCTGAATGAGAAGAGGTTGTCATTGAAGCCATCGTGCTGCAGCGTGATTGCTTCTACCTGTGGCTCAGATTGCCCTGGGTGGATATGAAAGTGAACGCGCCGCAGGTCGACACGTCGGAGTTGAAATCTTAAGCCACCTCGGGCGACGAATCGTTCGCTGATCGTGGGGATCGATTGAGGTGAAGGTTGGGGACCTGGGCTCGCTTGCCAAAGCTTGTCTTGAGGAGGAACGCGCTGAAAAATATAAAAGAAGTCCTTTGGCGACCACTTCAGAAAGCGTAGAGGATTCACCTTCATTTCGGGCGATAGGCTCTCGCCATCGGCGTTGAGGGGCTGGAGGCTCTTCACTCGATTGAAGTTGAAGGCTGTATGCCCCGGGTTCATGTCGAGGTGGATGGCCCAAATGCATTGGCTTCTGGCGAGTCCTTGGGCCAGACTCTTCGCTGTGGACCGTTTTGACCATCCGTAAATCAGGTGTCCTGTCTGCGTGAGGCAAAGAGCGCTCCTTTCTGTTGCCACGCTTTCACCAAAGAGCTGATCGCCCCAGGTAGTTCGTCCACTCGGCAATAGCTCCCCGTCAGCAATCAGAGGCTCGAGATTCTGGCGAAAGGAATAGTAGTTTTCGGGACTATCTTTCGAGGTCCAGGTCCCAAGTTCTACGTAGCCAGAAGGGTCGAGGAAGACCGTCGCCGCTTGTTCTTGAGGAGCAAGCAGAAGTCGAGACTCCTCTTGCATCCCATAGGCGCCATGGGTGCTCTTGAAGCCGCCATTGAAGGTTGCCACGACCCGTTTGAAAAGTTCTGGGTCTTCAGGGAGTTGGCCGGACCCAGGGGGGCCTGTTTGGGGCTCGGGGTCTTGGAATCCAGCACGCAGTCCCAATCCTAGACGGCTCATATCGAAAGCAACAAGCTCGAGACGCGCATGGGGCCGTTCGGGATCATGGCGGAGGAAAGTAGAATAGAAGAGAGCGGTTTCACCCTCGGGACTCGAAACAATTTCTTCCCCAGCTGGTTGCCATTGGCCTTCGAGCGGGGCACCTCCACTGAAGCCGGGGGTTATATCTGGAGGGGGCCAGCTCGATGGCGCGAGAGTTTTCTTGGAGTGGAGAGTGAGGACTTCTAGGGCATCGGGCGGATCGACTTTTTCTTCAAAGAGTGAGTGCAAGTAGTCCAGAGCCACGAAGGTGCGCCCTTCTATCCAAGCGACGGGGCCGTTTCCCAGCCATTCGCGCCCGAGGTTCGCGAGGAAATGAGGCAGGCTATCGAGTTTACTTTCTTCTTTGCTAATTTCTGGGCGAGGGGTGCTTGCTGGAGTGAAGTACCCGAGAGTGGGGTCTGGGTCGCGATAATTGAGAGGAGCGCTCGCCCCATTGCTTCGCAGAGTGATCGGCGGAAATTCCGTGGAGCTTGACTGCTGTGCCTCTAGTTCGAGAGAGTGCTGCTGTGGGCCGGGGCGTATGTTGATGCGGGCTAGGCCTGCCCAACTTCCTGTTTTTGTGAAGCGCTCCATGCCGAGTAAGAGATTACTCCAGTGGAACTCAGGGGCGGAGTCTTCAAATCTGCCGCTGAGCGCAAGCAGGGAGAAGGAGCCAATACCTGTGACGGGACGACTGACAAATGCAGCTAGAGTTCCTTGCACCTGCAGCTTTGATTCATCCGCTAATTGAGTTCGGGTGAGATTGTATGGCGTCCCGATTGAAAATATCTGCCCATCGGGTGAGATGCGCAGGCGAACGCGGTAGAGATCTCGAGGTGCTCCAGGCTTTGTTGATGCAAGAAAGAGCAGTTGTCGGCCCCAGAGCAGCTGCAGCCAGATGCCTGGGGAGGGCTCCCACGCTAAGTCGGAAATTTCTATATTGGGAGCGTCGCCTTCGCTTTGGGGGGAGTCGATTGCCTGGGTGAGGGCGTCAGTGATTCCCGGTAGTCCAGGCTGCTGGGGGCCATGGCATGTCTGCGCACAGAAAAAACCCAAGCCACTGGCGAAAATAAGCAGTGGTAGGCGCGGTTTGAAGTAGCGCCGGAGGCTCTGAGGAGAAAGGGCAGGGAAGGGTGAAAACATAGAGGTGGAGATCGGGCTCTGCCCTACCATTTCCCTTCATCAATGCCTGTTGGAGACTGAAAGATTTGCCGAAATAGGTATCAAATTGCCCATTTGTCCTCGGTGGGACCATTGTGGACGTCGGGTCGGCCTGTTAACGACAGGAGGTGTCTGACCAACCATCAGAAAAGAAGCCTCGAAGCAATCTTGCTATTCGTTTGAGCACGGCATTTATTGCAGGTCCATTGGTTTTGGTCCTGCTTTTTGTGGGTCCTGCTTGGGGCTGGGGACTATTGATTAGTCTTGCGGCGGGTCAGGCGGCTCGTGAGCTTTTGGCGATGACCCACCCCGACGATCCGATAGCCCGATCTTTTGGGGGGGCCTGTGCCGCGTTGATTACGGCCACGGCCTTTCTTACGGGACCCGACTTCATGACCAATAGCGGGGGACTTATTTTTCTCACGGTGTTGCTGGCTGTTTTGGTAGGGTCGGCGTTTTTAACGCTCTTCCGCTTGGGAGATATAGAAACTGCGGCTTTGAGAGCTCTAAGCAGTATTGCTTCACCGCTTCTCGTTGGATTACCAATGGCAACCCTGGCCTTGTTACGTCTGGAGACCGAACAGGGACCTGCGTGGGTTCTCTTCACCTTATTCATGGCCTGGTGGAGTGATACCGGTGGTTATGTATTCGGGCGTCTTTTTGGTCGGCGAAAATTATATGAAGCCGTGAGCCCAAAGAAAACGATCGAAGGTTTAGGCGGTTCGCTGCTCTTTGCCCTGATAGCGAGTGGAGTTGCCAGTTTTACCTATCTGCCTATTCCGCTGAGTCATGCTCTTGTCCTTGCGTTTTTTGGCGCATTGTTGGGTATAGCTGGTGACCTTGTGGAGAGTTTGATCAAGCGTTCTACCGGCGTGAAAGATTCGGGATCCTTACTGCCCGGCCATGGTGGTATGTACGACCGGGTTGATGCATTGATGTTCGTGAGCCCTCTCGTGTATCTCTACGCCCGTTGGTTTGGTCTTTGAGTTGCCCTCGAGGTTTTTCTTATTTCGTTTTGCGTGCTGGTTCGCTTAGGCACCGGAGCGTTTTGAATCGGACCGGTCGCTTGAATCGGGCTCCTTACCTAGCGTTGAGCTCCCCACTTTCTTTGTTATTCTTGCCCTATTGAATCCTGCAACTGATTCCATGAATCTTCGTGATGCCTGCGAGCATCGTCCGCCTTGCCCTGGGTGTCCTCGATATCGTCAAGAGTCTCTTCCTTCTTCTGGGCGAATGGCCCTAGAAAAATTGGCCATCGAGCGAGGCATTTCCCTGGTCTGCCCAGACGGAGAGCTTCCCCAAGGCTATCGACATCGAGCGCGACTTTCGATTCGTCAATTTGCAGGCCGGGGGCGTGCTGGTTTATTTGAGGCTCGTTCTCATCAGCTCATACCAATACCACAATGCGAGCTGCATCATCCTAAGATAAATCAAGGGATTGCAGTCCTGGAGGACGTGATGACCGACTTCAGTGCCTATGATGAAGCGCCCCATCGCGGCCTTCTAAAAGGAGCACAATTTGTAGTTGGGCAACAATCCCAGAGCATTCAAATAGCCTTGGAGGTCAACGCCCCGCCCATGGAGGTTTCAGTCTTGAAAGGGCGAGGTGTTTTGACCGATCTCGCGCGCAGACTTCAGACGACGCAAATGTTTGAGTCGCTTTTATTTTCTCACCAGACGGCCAGGACAAATTAGCTTTTCCGGGGCGACTTTCGCCATTGCTACGGCCCTGAGTTTTTACAGCAGACTTGTGCTGGGGCGAAGTTATATTTTCCGCCCGATGGCTTCGGACAGGCAAATCCGGTCCTTCATGAACAGGTGGCCGAGAAGATTCAAAATTGGGTCATCGCAGCGCAAGGTGATGAAAAATGGAGCGTGACGGAACTCTATGCTGGAGTTGGTTCGATTTCTTTAGGAATGGTCAATCAAGTAGGGC
This sequence comes from Polyangiaceae bacterium, assembly GCA_022447485.1. Classification (GTDB taxonomy): domain Bacteria; phylum Myxococcota_A; class Polyangia; order Polyangiales; family Polyangiaceae; genus NIC37A-2. The sequence continues at coordinate 8,387 of JAKVCH010000110.1, forward strand.
ATCTGATCTTGAACGAGGTTGGACCAGGATCTCTCAGGGGTTTGCGTCAGTCTCTGAGTCAGATGAAAGTGAGGGAAGACCAAGTGCAGATTCTGACGGGTCCCGCCGAGGACTGCGTTCAGGGATGTAGCGATGCT
>JAKVCH010000111.1 GCA_022447485.1 Polyangiaceae bacterium
AAAAACGCTTTCTGGGCGGCCCACTGCCCCCCGGTATTTTTGGGCTCTGCTCTTAAACCCTGCGGCATCAGGTAACTCCGCTTTGGTGTCACACGACTCTGTCCACCCCCTCGCCCGCAGAAAGCCAAAGAGCGACTGGTCGACGCCGCAGAGAAAAAAGTCTCGGCATTCGTCTTTAAGATCCAGGCTAATATGGATCCGAAACATCGGGATCGCATCGCTTTCGTGCGACTCTGCTCCGGTCATTTTCAGAGAGGAGCCAAACTGAAGCATGTCGCATCCGGCAGCGTCCTCAATGTCCACAACCCCGTTCAATTCTTCGCCCAAGATAGAGATATTGCTGAGGATGCATTTGCTGGCGATATTCTGGGCATTCCGAACCACGGAAAATTGAGAATAGGTGATACCCTCACCCAAGGCGAAGAACTGCATTTTACGGGTATTCCGCACTTTGCCCCGGAACTACTCCAACGTGTCCGAGCGACGGACCCTTTACGCGCCAAGCATTTGGGTCGAGCCCTGGAGCAAATTGCAGAGGAGGGCGCAGCACGTGTCTTCAAGCCAACGATTGGCTCAGATTGGATCGTCGGCGTGGTGGGAGCCCTTCAATTTGAGGTTTTGGCCGATCGAATTCGCACCGAATACCAGATTCCCGTTATCTTCGAAGGAGCCAATCTCTACACGGCTCGTTGGCTAGAGATGGACGACCCCAAGGAGTTAGATCGCTTCACTGTGAGTAATCAGGGCTACCTTGCCTCGGATCATACGGGTGTCCCAGTCTTCCTCGCCAGAAACGCTTGGCACCTGGAGACCACGGAGAAAGACTTTCCGGCGATTCGCTTTAAGAAGACTTTGGAACACTCCTAAGGCGCGTCTTCGTCCAATCGTTTTATCAACTTTAGGCCGAGGAGGGCGAGTGCTCGTCCAGGCGCATTGCCAAGGGTAAGGGCACCGTCGTCACGGCTTGTAGGACGCTCACAGCCTTCTTCTCCCCAAGCGTCTCTTTTCCCGCGTGCTGGAGGCTCTTTCCCGAGCGCTCCAGAGAACGCTCGGAGAGATAGGCGGCGGAAAGGGATGCCCGGAGAAAAATCGTCGTCTTGGTGACAAAGCGAGACTCACCCTCGCCTTGAGCCAAACAAGTCGAGGTGGAGCGCGAACGCCCGATAATCGGAAATTGTGCCCCTCGGGCTAGGCGAAAGTAGTCGGTCTTAGAATTGTCCCGCCCGAGACAACGAAGCAAAGGCCGTAGCCGCGGCTCGACGTCGGAAGGTAAGGAGAAAAAAAACCACAGACAAAGTCGCACTTGACCGCGTACAGGGTTCAAGATCGCTTCGAAACGCACTTCCTCATCGAGTGTTCGATGCATGTTCTCCCGAAGGAGTTCTTGCACACTCACCTCCAGACCTTGCAGCTCCGTCGGTAAGCCATGGCAGAAGGCCAAGAGGTACCGCTCAAGCGAAAAAGAGGAAAGCCGCGAGGGTGAAAATTGCAGCCACACGCGCCGCGTATCGCGAGAATGAGCTCGACTGCCTCTCTCGGATAACTGACTGCGTCCACCGCGGGCCCCTGCACCTTTCCAGCCCATAAAGAAGGGAACGGCTCAGCCAGAGGGACAATAAGACCAAAATGGAGGCGTATGCGAAAATCGACGAGCGAAATGCTTCTCCTGCCGAGCTAGCCCTTGATCTGAGTTCGGTTCCAGGCCACGCAATCTTCGTACCTAACTCCAGAGCCTCCAAAAAGGTCGAGAGCACTGCCAAAGGTCAAGTCAATTTTCCCATCACTCAACGACTCGACGAGGGCCAAATCGTCGAGAGAACGAGCACCCCCGGCATAGGTACATGGGACTCGTGTCATCTTTGCCAAGGTTTCCACTAATTTTGCATCGATGCCTTGGCAAAGCCCTTCGACATCTGCCGCATGTATCAAGAACTCACAGCAAAATTCCTCGAGACGCTGCAAAAAGTCTTCTTCAATACGGGCACTTGTAATGGTCTGCCAGCGATCAGTCGCGACATTCCAGCCAGAGTCGACGCGGCGACAACTCAAGTCGAGAACCAATTGCTCTCGGGGGACAACTGCCGACAATTCGCGCAATCGCTGCCAGGAAAAGTCGCCCGACTCGAATAAATAGCTCGTCACAATGACTTGCGCCGCGCCTAAGTCGAGCCACTGCTGAGCATTCTTCGAGGTAATTCCGCCGCCAATCTGTAGCGCACCAGGCCAAGTCGCTAGGGCTGATTCAGCCGCGCTGCGATTTCCGGGCCCCAGCTGAATCACATGCCCGCCTCTTAAGTCATCCTTGCGATAGAGAGCCGCAAAGTACTCCGCCGGCTCTGGGGCGACATGATTCTCGACTGTGCCTTCGCCTGAATCCCGCAGAGAACCGCCGACAATTTGCTTTACACGACCTTCGTGCAGGTCAATACACGGACGAAAGACAGTCACCCTCGTCGCCTAGCATAGGCGGATGCGGCTCGCAGCCTTTCAATCACGGACTTCTGGGATGGCCTGTTGCTGCAAATCTGCTGCACACCCTCACTCCAGAGAACCCTGGGGGAATCGCGCCCTCTGCTCCTCAATGGCAGCTCGCACCTTTTCTTTTAGGCCATTGAGGTCTTTCATCGTTAAACCACGAGTGGGAATTGGCTCACCGACGGCGACCAGGCCTTCTGCTTTTCCGGGTCTCCAATCACCGCGCTTCAGAGCACCAACAGTTCCACCCACCGCTATCGGCAAGACATCCGCCTGCTCTTCAATAGCCAGACGGAACGCACCGTCCTTGAAAGGCAAGAGCTCTCCGTTCGTCGAGCGGGTGCCCTCAGGAAAGATCAAAACCGGCATTCCATTGCGAACGTATTCAGCACACTTTCGCATCGCGACTTTGACACTTTGGTGAGAGCCCCTCACGAGGGGAATATCTTGAGCAAGGACCATTCCCCAACCAACACAGGGAATTTTAAAAAGTATCGACTTGGCAAGAAACTTCATTTCCCAGGGCAAGTGCCCCAAAAGAAAAGGGTCGATATTCGAACAATGATTGGAAACACAAACCGTCCGCTCTGGCAGTTTTTGGGGCAAGGGCTCCAAACAGCGAAACTTCCACGTGGGCACACAGCCGGCCATGCACCGCCCCCAAAACCGAATCTGCCGTCCCGTCCATTTTCGATTTTTATCGAAAGGAAAAATGAAAAGAAGAACGAGAAGGGTCTGAAAATAGCCAATGATTGAGACCAATCCAAAGGCAAACCAAGTCCAGATCCCTAGAAGCGAGCGTAGCATTTAATGGCTATCTACCTCAGCAACGCCAGCATGTCTCAACGGTGGTCCCGGTTCCCGGATTTTCTGCACAAGCTCTTGAATTTCCTCCGGAGGTGGAGGCGTCAGGGCAGAGACACCCAGGGCAACACTAAAATTCAGTACCATGCCCAGACTACCTATACCTTCTGGAGAAATGCCGAGGAGCCAATGCTCCGCATTATTCAGCTCGGGAGAAATAAACTTAAAGAACGCGATGTAGCTCAGGGTGAAGAGAAGACCAGAGAGCATGCCCGAAACAGCCCCGAGCTGATTCACTCGCTTTGAAAAAATGCCCAGAATAATCGCAGGAAAAAAACTAGCTGCCGCGAGACCGAACGCTAACGCAACAACCTGAGCGACGAACCCCGGGGGATGAATACCGAAATAACCCGCTATCACGACGGCAACGCCTGCAGCGATACGAGCTGCTAATAACTCTCCTTTCTCGCTGATCTCAGGGCGTAGACCTTTTTTCAAAAGGTCGTGGGAAACAGAGGTAGAAATCACTAGGAGCAAACCTGCAGCAGTAGAAAGCGCCGCAGCTAGCCCACCAGCTGCGACAAGACCAGTCACCCAATCCGGAAGACGAGCAATCTCAGGATTGGCCAGGACCATGATATCGCGGTCAATCGTTACTTCATTGGCAAAGGGAGAATTTGAGCCGACATACTGCACAATCCCATCATGATTCTTGTCTTGATACTCGATCAATCCGGCATCGGCCCAGCGTTGAAACCAATCCGGTAAAGCGGAATAGGAGCGTCCCTGAAGAGTGCTCAATAAATTCAACCGGGCAAAAGCGGCGACCGCCGGAGCTGTTGTGTAAAGAATCGCAATAAAGAAGAGAGCCCAGCCAGCGCTCACGCGGGCGCCCTTCACAGTCGGAACAGTGAAAAATCGCACGATCACGTGAGGTAACCCAGCAGTTCCCACCATGAGTGCCGCACAAATAAAGAACACATCAATCGTGGACTTTTTGCCCGAGGTGTACGCGTCGAACCCAAGCTCAGCGCTCAAACCATCCAACCGCTGCAACACAGACTGCCCCGTGCCGACCCCCTGTTCCAATACCTCGCTGCCAAACCCTAATTGAGGTACGGCTCGTCCTGTCATCATCAGAGAGATGAAGATGGCAGGCACCAAGTAGGCACACATCATCACGCAATATTGAGCGACCTGGGTATAAGTAATGCCCTTCATGCCCCCGAGCACTGCATAGAAAAAGACGATCGCCATGCCGATGATAACGCCACTTTCAATGCCCACTCCCAAGAAGCGAGAAAAGACGATACCCACCCCGCGCATCTGTCCGGCTACGTAAGTGAAAGAGACAAAGAGAGCACAGACAACAGCGACCATCCGTGCCGTCTGAGAATAATAACGATCGCCAACAAAGTCCGGGACAGTGAACTTGCCAAACTTTCGTAAATACGGAGCCAGTAAAAGAGCCAGTAGAACGTAGCCTCCAGTCCAACCCATGAGGTAGACCGAGCCGTCCCGGCCGACAAAGCTGATGATGCCGGCCATCGAAATAAAGGAGGCGGCGCTCATCCAGTCAGCGCCAGTGGCCATGCCGTTCAAGTACGGCGGGATTCCTCCACCAGCAACATAAAACTCCTTCGTTGAGCCGGCTCGCGCCCGGATCGCCACGATAATATAAAGAGAGAAGGTCAGGATGACCAAAAGGTTGGTCCAGCCTTGTACACTCACGACGGATTCTCCTCAGGCCCAACGTCCTGATATTCATCGTCGAGAGTATTCATCGTGCGGATATAAACGACGATCAGAATGAGAAAGACGTAGATACTGCCCTGTTGAGCAAAGAAAAACCCCAGTGGAAAACCGAGAAATTCAATTTCATCTAATTTGTCGACGAAAAGGATACCTGCACCGAAAGAGGTGAGAAACCACACCGCGAGCAGCGGAAGTAAGCGCTCAATATTTCGTCGCCAATAGGATTTTTGCCTCCCCCGTCCAATATTCATCGCCTGCGCGGACTGATTTTGCTTCACCGTTCTTCCTCCCTACCCATCCAGAACCCTCCGACCAACGCCAGGAGGCGACCGGGAAGCTAGGTGAAAGCGGCAATTTGTCAGCCCAACGGCTTAAGCCCTTGGTTTTCAGGCCTTCCCCCCTCGAAGGAGCGACCCCAAAAATCCCTCAGGCATCTCTCGGCCGAAAATCATGGCGTGTTTTTCTCAGTTTTAGTTTTTTGTGCCAAGAAGCTCATTTCTCTGCATCTTCCATATTGTCAGGCCTAAGGCCCCTATGCCAAACACTGCTCATGTCTGCAGCAGAAGTTCGGCCCGAAGATCAGCCCCTCCACCAAGACACCCGCTGGCTAGCAGGCGCGCTTGGTCGCGTCATTCAGCGTCTGGAGGGAGACGACATTTTTAATGCAGTCGAAAAACTGCGCACCACCTCACGCGATCGACGACGTGATAGCTCAACCGTTGGTTTGAAGGAACTTCTGAAAGAAGTAGAGACTTTACCAACGGAGCAGATGGCCCCGGTCGCACGCGCCTTCACCCTCTTCTTTTTGCTCATCAACACAGCCGAGCAAGTTCATCGAGTGCGCCGGCGTCACCAGTACGATCAAGGTGATGATGCATCTCCACAGCGAGCGAGTATCGAGTGGGCATTTCAGGAGCTGAAGAAGGAAGGAAAGGATCCCGCGGAGGTACGAGATCGAGTCGGCAAGTTACGCTGCCGTCCTGTGCTCACGGCTCATCCAACTGAGGCAACTCGTCGGACAGTTCTCAATCTGCAGGGACGCCTTGCAGACGCGTTGCTCAGTCGTGACAGCGCCACTAAGCCCGAGAAAGAACGACTCGACGAACGCCTGGAGTCGGATATCGAGTTACTCTGGCTAACCGACGAAGTGCGTAAAAACCGTCCAAGCGTGATGGACGAAGTCAGTACCGTTATCTGGTACTTAGAAGATCGGCTCCTCGATGCGACCAATCACGTTCATGAAGCTATTGCCAGCGCATTCCGCGAAACTTTCGGCGAAGAGTTGGGCGTCGAAGTGCCCCTCACTCTTGGCAGCTGGGTTGCAGGTGACCGCGATGGGAACCCCTTCGTCACCCCTGAGTTGACGATAGCTGCAGCTCGACGCCACAGTCATGCTCTCCTTGGCCACTACCAAAAGCGAGTCGCCCAGCTGATTGAGCAGCTCAGTATTTCCTCGCGCATCTCTGCCCCGCCTGAAGGCCTTCGTGTCTCGCTTGAGAGTGATCGAGAATTATTACCTGAAATCTGGGAAGCAAATCGCCGCCGAGATTCCGAAGAGCCCTTGCGTTTAAAGCTCTCGTTTATTCAAGGTCGACTTGAGGCCACAAGGAAAGAAATTGCGGCTCGGGATGCTGAGCGTCCGGAACGCTTCAAAGGCGCCTACCGCGGACCCGAAGAACTCATCGCAGACGTCGAGCTGATCCGAGATGTTGTTGAAGGCGCTCAAGCAGATCGAGCGGCAAGAGCACTCGTCAACGCGCTCCTCGCCGAGATCCGCATGCTAGGCCTCCACGGCTATTGCCTCGATGTCCGAGAAGATTCCGATGAGCACACCGCTGCGCTAGCTGCGATTGCCAAGAGCGTCGGCATTCCAGAACTCGATGGGGCCGCTCTTCGAAAAGAATTGCTTGGTCGACGTCCCCTCACCTCAACGAATCTCAAGCTTGATGCTGGTACGGAAAAGATACTCGCTGTCTTCGATGCAATTCGCACCGTACAAGAAGAGCTCGGTGAGCAAACGACCGACACCTATATCATCTCCATGTGTCGTAGCGCCGAAGATATGCTTCGTGTTGCCCTGTTGGCGCGTGAACGAGGTCTTATTGACCTTTCTGATGAAGACAATGTCGTCTCGAAAATTGATATCGTACCTCTCTTCGAAACAGGGGGAGACCTTGCGAATTCCGCAAAAGTCATGCGAGAGCTCTTTAGTGATGAGGTCTATCGACGCCAACTCAAGAAGCGAGGTATGCGTCAGGAAATCATGTTGGGTTATTCCGACTCCGCCAAAGACGTTGGCGTTGTGGCTGCAGCCTGGGAATTGTACCGAGCTCAAGAGGAGCTGGCTGAGGTGGGACGCGAATTTGGTGTAGAACTCTGTCTCTTCCACGGACGCGGTGGCTCTGTCGGACGAGGCGGAGGCTCTCCCGTCTACCGTGCCCTCAAGGCCCTGCCACCTGGCTCCCTCACTGGACCAATTAAAATTACGGAACAGGGTGAGACGATCAGTCAGAAGTTCGGCATTCCCTCCATCGCAGAGCGCACCCTTGAGGTCATGATCGCGGGAACGATGATGTCGACCTTCGATGATTGGCGAACGACAGTCAGCAAAGAAGATCAAGACAAATTTCGCTTGATGATCGACACCATTGCAAAAGAATCACAGGTAGCATTCCGCAAGGTAGTGCATGACGACACCAAGTTGTTCAACCTCTTCCTCACGGCTACGCCGGTCAAAGAGTTGGGGCATGTTCACTTTGGCTCGCGTCCCGCCTATCGCGATAAGGGCGTCGGCACGATGAGTGGCATTCGAGCCATTCCCTACAACTTCGGTTGGACGCAAACTCGTTTAATGCTGACGGCCTGGTTAGGTGCCGGAACAGCCATTTCTCAAGCGGCGAGTACGCCAGAAGGTTTAGCTACCTTGCAGCAAATGGCGAAAGAATGGCCTTTCTTTGACGACTTGCTTGGAAAGATCGAAATGGTCTGCGTGAAGGCAGATATGGAAATCTCAGAGCTTTATCTGAGCCAATTAGGCGACTTCAAAGAACTCTTTGTGAGCCTCAAGAGCGAGTACGAGGCAATGGTCGCGACTCTTCTGAAGATTCGAGGCTACGAGAAGCTGACGGAAAATCATCCCTTCCTCGGACGCGCAATGGAACTACGTAACCCCTACGTTGATCCTTTGAACCTGCTGCAGATCGCATTGCTGAAGCGCAAGCGAGCTCTCGACCCAGATTCGAAAGATCTGAAACTCCTCGACCAAGCGCTCGGAACGACCCTCAATGGTATTGCCCAAGGTATGAAAAATACGGGCTGAAAAAAGCCAGTCACTGTGAGCTCGCGAAAGCTCCGTAAAAAAGGCGCCTCCAGGGGCGCCTTTTTTATTTCTCAAAGACTTCCTGCACCAGTT
>JAKVCH010000112.1 GCA_022447485.1 Polyangiaceae bacterium
CGCGCTTGCGGGTGTAGCCACGTACATGCAAATGCCGAGAGCCGAAGATCCAGGCTTTACGGTTCGCACCGCGGTGGTTGTGACCCACTTTCCGGGCGCGAGCGCCGAGCGAGTCGAGCAACTCGTCACCGACAAGCTCGAGAAGCGAATTCAAGAGATGCCCGAACTCAAGCATGTGCGCAGCACAAGCAAGACGGGTATTTCCATCATTGAAGTCGAGGTCGAGGCGAAGTTTCGCAAGGAAAAGATTCGACCGGTTTGGGATAAGCTACGACGCAAAGTCACCGACGCAACGGCAGAGCTGCCGGATGGCGTCGTGGGGCCTTTTGTGAATGATGAATTCGGTGATGTATTTGGAATCGTGATTGGCCTCACAGGAGACGGATATAATTACGCAGAACTAAAAGATATTGCGGACGACGTGCGAGATAGTCTCCTAGAATTACCGCAGACGGCTAAAATACAAATCTTTGGTTCTCAAGAAGAACGAGTCTTCGTGGAGTTCCGCCTGGAACGCCTCGCCGAACTCGGTCTCTCGCCCGGCCAGCTCCGCCAGCTGATGATGACTCAGAATATCGTCGCCAGTGGCGGTTCTGTGGAACTTCATGGCAAACGATTTGTCCTCGAACCTTCGGGGAACTTTGAATCAGTCGAAGATATCGAGAACACTCTCGTTCGACTGCCCGAAACCAAAGAAACCCTGCGCCTCGGCGACATCGCCACCGTATCGCGCGGTTACGTGGACCCCCCGACGAGCTTTTTCCATCAAAGTGGCACTCCGGGAATTTCCTTGGCGATTTCGATGAAAGAAGGCGGCAATATTCTAAGCCACGGCGATCTCGTCATGGAGCGGATTCGTCTCTTGGAGGAGTACTATCCTTGGGGCGTTCAATTCGAGATTGTCAATTTTCAACCCGAAGACGTCAGCAACACGATCAAAGGCTTCACCTCCAGCTTGCTACAATCTGTCATCGTGGTCCTTCTGTCGATGCTGCTCTTCTTGGGGCTCCGTACCGGATTAGTCGTGGCTTCTCTGATACCTACGGCCATTGCGGCCACGATGGTTTGTATGAGTCTCCTCGGAATGGGTCTCGATAAGGTCAGTTTAGCTGCTCTGGTGATCGCTCTGGGCTTACTTGTAGATAACGCCGTCGTCATGTCCGAGGCCACACTCGTGCGGATGGAGCAAGGGATTGCTCCAGTCAAAGCGGCAATCGACAGTGCGACGGAACTCAAAGCACCACTCTTTATCAGCTCCTTAACAACAATCGCTGCGTTCATGCCTCTCCCTCTGGCGGCCAACGACATGGGAGAGTTTTTAGGACCCCTAGGGATTATTCTTGCGATTACGTTGATTGCCTCTTGGCTCCTGAGCATTACGGCAATTCCGTGGCTGTGCTCTCTCTTCTTGAAGGTAAAAAAGAGCGAAGCGGACGCCCCTGTAGATGAAGATGCCGTCTACAACTCGCGCTTTTATCGAATCTATCGTGGGATCTTGCTCAGGGTCTTACGTTTTCCTGTGCTCACGGTGACCGGGGTAGCCCTGCTCTTTGGCTCATCCCTCTATACCCTCGGCAAAGTGCCGAAAGTCTATATGTCGGAATCCAATCTGCCGTCCTTCACGGTAGAGCTCGCCGGCGTCCAGGGACAAGATATTCTCTACACCCAAAAGATGACCCAAGAAATCGAGCAGTGGCTCGAGGATACCTATCTCGTCACCGAAGAAGAAGCTGCCGAGGGGAAAGAGGGCATCATCAAATGGGCCTCCTACATTGGCAACGGCGGGCCCCGATTCTACCTCTCTTTTCAGCCGGAAGACCCCAGCCCTGAGTACGCAATCATTATTCCGACAGCTACCTCGGGGTCCGAGGCCAAGCGTTTGATACCGGAAATCCGCAACTACATCACCGCCAACTATCCGGATATTAACCCAATCGTCAAACTTCGCTCATCGGGCGGTGGCGCGCCAGCGCCCCTTGGCTACGAAATCATGGGCCCCGACACAGAGATGATTTTTTCGATTGTCGAAGAGTTAAAAAGCAAACTCGGCGCTATTCCTGGCGTGGTCAATATTCGAGATGATTGGGGCGAGAAAAATGCCAAGGTCATTGTTGATATCGACGATAACCGCCTCAAACGTGCCGGTCTCACGAATCAAGATGTCGCGACTTCGCTGACGGCCGCCTTCGATGGTTTTGAGGTAACGGAGTACCGCGAGGACGATAAGGTCATCCCGACTCTAATTCGCGCCAAGGGGATTTCAGAAGATGGCCAGCGCCGCGTCGGTGCCATGACGGTCTTCTCAGAGCAATCAGGTATCAGCGTTCCCCTCGGGCAGGTGGCCCAACTCGCTGCTCATTATGAACCACCCCTGATTCGACGAAAAGATAAGGTTCGTAAGGTCGAAGTCCGAGCGAATATTACCGAAGCAATCACGGCAAACGCTGCGAATGTGCAAATCATGCCCTGGCTAGAAGAAGAGGCAAAGACCTGGCCTCCGGGCTTTAAATTTCATGTAACCGGCGATGCGGAATCTTCAGCAGAATCGAATGGAGCTATTGGCGAAAAACTCCCCGCTGCCGGTTTTTTGATTATTATGCTCTTGGTTCTTCAATTCAATTCGATACGCCAAAGCGCCATCGTCTTATTGACGATCCCCCTATCGATCATTGGGGTCGCCTACGGCCTACTCTTCACCAATTCCTACTTTGGCTTCATGGCGTTCCTGGGAGTACTGTCCTTGGCCGGAGTTGTAATTAATAACGCTATTGTTCTTATCGATCGCATAAAAATCGAACTCCAAGAGGGAGCGACGCCCCAGGATGCGATCATTCAGAGCGCGCAAAAGCGACTTCGACCGATTCTACTGACCACAGGCTCGACAGTCTTAGGACTTCTGCCTCTGTGGTTTGGGGATGATCCCATGTGGGTGCCTATGGCGATTAGCCTGATCTTCGGCCTACTCTTTGCGACGGTATTGACCTTAGGCTTCGTACCCGTTCTCTATGCGATTTTTTATCGTGTCTCTTTCAAGAAGTTAAAGACGGCGTAACTCGCGGGCATCCTCCCTAGACTATGAAAAGCCCTGGTCTGGAAGACGAGGGCTTTTCATATTTTGAAAGAAGAAACGGGCCAACCTCTCCATTCGTGGCAACTTGAAATCAAGAGAGTCAATCACTCCTGCCCATGCCATTGGCTCTCAACACGAAATAGAGCAACTGAAGAATTGCTGAGACCGCGCTGGCTACATAGGTCATTGCCGCAGCGTCAAGAACGGCTTTTGCCCCCGGAGCTTCATCCGCTGCAATCATCCCGGTTTCTTGGAGGGCAATGACCGCTCGCTTGGACGCATCAAATTCAACCGGCAAGGTGATCAACGTAAAGAGAACAAACGCTGAAAAGGCGATAATGCCAAGCCACAGCAGCCCCGTGGACTGGATAAAGAAGCCCAGACTCGCGATCACCATGCCTAAATTGGAGCCAATCATTGCTGGCTTCACGATTGCCGAGCGCCACTTGAGTGGGCCATAGGCTTGGGCATGCTGAATCGCGTGGCCTGCCTCGTGGGCAGCTACGCCCAAAGCAGCGAGGGACCGCCCTCGGTACACATCTGGAGACAGCCGCAAACGTTTCGCGCGGGGATCGTAGTGGTCAGAGAGAAAGCCGGGGGTCTCTTCTACGAGAACTCCAGCGACTCCCCGTTGTCGAATTAGTTCCCGGGCAGCCTCCGCTCCAGTCCAACCACGACGACTGGGGACTTGCGCGTACTTTTTAAAGGTGCTTTTCGTCTTGGAACTTGCCCAAAAACTCAGCAACATGCCCGGAATCAAAAAAATCAAATAGACTGGATCGAAGTACATCTATGAGAAAATCTAAGCACTCTTTGGCAATGGGCAAGTCAGGACGAACAAAGACAAGGGCCCGTCTTTATTCCAATTTTTTCCTTCTCCCCTTTCTTTTTTTCAGCGCCTGCCAAAAAGAGCTACCCGAAGCCCAAACCCAACCGAGGAAGGAAGATAGCGCTCAGCCTCAAGCGCCCACTGGAAAAGCTAAAAACGCTTCACCCGCTCAAGCGAGAGCGGAAAACACGCCCAGCTCACTAGCTCAACCGGGTCAGAAAAATAAAAAAGCAAGACAAACAGGGGCCACTCCTCTCACCCACAGCTGCGCCCAGCTCTCCTGTGAGCAATTTCCAGATGCCCACGAAGCCCTCGACTATTTAGCCGCGGAGGACCGACCAATTGTGATTGGTTTTGGAGAAGCTCATGGGCGCCGAGGTCAGAAAAGTGTCTCAACGGTTCAACGATTTACGAAAGAGATTCTCCCCCTTTTCCAGGGCCACGCTTCTTCCCTGACCCTCGAACTGCTGATGCCTCCCCAAGGGGGCTGTGCTCCAGCAAAAGAAAGAGCCCAAGCCACGAGTCAAAAAATCACCCAGGGCCAGAAAGAAACAAATCAAAATGAATACGTTGCCCTGGGGCATGCCGCTCTCGACCACGGCATCACTCCCGATATTCTTCGCGTGAGTTGCGCGGAGCTCTCTGCGGCCACTGAAAGCGAAGCTCCAGTGGCAAGCATGATGGCCCTCGTTGCTTCGCAGACAGCAAAGGCCCTGAGACTCGAGTTGGAGAAAAACCGAACGCAGAATTCACCCTCGTCCGAAACCCAGGCATCTACATCACTGGTTCTCGCCTACGGTGGTGCGCTTCACAACGATCCCCAGCCGAGCCCAGAAAAACGAACCTGGAGTTACGGGCCAGAGATGAAAGAAGCCACGGGCAATCGTTTTACTGCAATCGATCTACTGGTTGCGGATCAAATGCTCGACACTCCAACCTGGCAAGCCATGCCATGGTACGACTCCGCTTTAGCAGCCCGCCAACAATTCACGCGTGGTCAGGTTGCGCTGATTCGATTGGGTGAAAAAAGTTGGACGATTCTCTGGCTCTAGGCCGGAGGTCGCACTCAAATGAACCGACCAAGAAATTGCAAGCCCAACAACAAAATCAGCGAAGAGAGATCAAACCCGCCGATCGGTGGAATTACCCGTCGCAACGGGGCGAGAACGGGCTCCACAGCCTTCTTGAGGATTTGTACGATAGGGTGGTGCGATCCTGGCGCGACCCAAGTGGACAAAATATACGCAAGGACAACGAACTGATAGATTTCTAGGGCTTGTCGTAAGATCCACACAGCATCATACTAAGAACGATTTTGACGCTGTCTACCCATCAAAATGCCGTCTCCAAGCCGATTGCATGCCTTTTCCTTTCGCCGACCCGATCTTCCTGGACCCGCAGGTCAACCTCGAGTTCCCCGATCCGCGCGATTTTGATGATGACGGTCTGATTGCTGGTGGTGGTGATCTCAGTCCGCAACGGCTCCTCAAAGCTTATCGCCAGGGTATTTTCCCCTGGTACTCCGAGGAGCCAATTCTGTGGTGGTCGCCTAACCCTCGGGCCATTCTCAACCTCGACTCACTCCATATCTCGCGCAGTCTAAAACGCCGCCTCAGAAACAACTCTTTTCGGGTCAGCGTGAACCAAGCCCCAGAAAGAGTCATGGACGGCTGCGCCCAGCGTCCAGAGGGAACGTGGCTCACCCCAGAGATGAAAAGCTCTTACCTCGAACTCTTTCGACGGGGTCATTTGATGAGCTACGAAGTCTGGCGAGACGAGGACCTTGTCGGTGGACTCTACGGGGTCTTAGTTGGCCGAGTATTTGCTGCCGAGAGCAAGTTTCATCGGGCGACAGATGCCTCGAAAGTCGCCTTGGTGTGCGCCCTCACCCAGCTCTCTATGGCAGGATTGGAAATTTTTGACGTCCAATTCCAAACAGAACACTTAGCGAGCCTCGGTGTCTTCGAAATCCCTCGAAATGTCTATGTAGAACGGGTCCAGGCGAGCTCCGAGCGCCCTCTCGATTGGGGTCCCGTTCCCGAGCAATACGCCCTCTCCTGCACTGACCTACTCCCCTGGGTGCGCACAACTCTCTAGCGCATCAAGCTCCCCGCGAGTTCAAGATCGGACCGATAGCGACGGCCCCCCGATTCGTGATACCGTGGATGCATCATGGCGAGTCAACAGGAGGGGAAACCTCAGCCCGTTTATATTATCGAACGCATTCCAGCCGGCGGCGCAAATGGTGTGAGCGATGCAGAAGCAAAGTCCGAGGGGATTCCCACCCCCCCCGGTCTACGAGTCTTCGCAGAATTAGGCCGCGGGGGCATGGGTCGTATTCATCCGGCTACCGATCGAAATCTTCTCCGCCATGTCGCCCTGAAGCGTCTTGATAAAGAACTAGCAAAAGAGCCCTTCTATCGCGGGGGCTTCATTGGCGAGGCTCAAATCACGGGACAATTAGAGCATCCTAATATCGTTCCCGTGCATGAATTAGCTATTTCAGATGACGGGGTGCCTTACTTCACGATGAAATTAGTTCGCGGCAGCGACCTCCACCGTTGGCTGAGCTCGTCGAAACGCCGTCGCGGAACGACAGAACGCCTTCAAGAAGGGCTAGAGGTCTTCCTCAAGGTTTGCGATGCACTTGCCTACGCCCATCATCGAGGGGTCATCCACCGAGACATCAAACCAGAAAATATTATGGTCGCCGACTTCGGTCAGGTCTACATGATGGATTGGGGGCTCGCTCGACTGATCGGAAAAGACAGTGGTTGCGCGGCTCTTGATGCTCCTGGTGCTGTCGGGACGTCGGCCTACATGGCGCCAGAGCAGGCCAAGGGCAACCCGATAGAGTTAGACGAACGCGCCGACGTCTTTGGCATGGGAGCGATTCTCTATGAGATCATCAGTGGCCATACACCCTACGGTGATACCTACGACGCAGATGAAGCCCTGCGCCGCGCCGCTCAGGCCGAAATCATCCCCATTGATATGGCTTGCGAGGGTATCGGCGTATCGAGACGAATCCGCCGCATTGTCGAAAAAGCCGTCGCCCCCAAACGTGAGGATCGCTATCAATCGATTCTTGAGTTACAAAACGATGTTCGCGCTTTCTTGCGGGGCGGGCTTCACCTACCACGCCAACTCTTTCAGCCGAGCGAGCTCATCATCCGTGAAGGCGCAGTCGGTACGGAAGCCTACATGATTGTCAGTGGTCGAGTTCGAGCATTTCGAAGAGTTGAAAGCGGCGAAGAAACACTCGCCGAAATGGCCCCAGGTGATGTATTTGGTGAGATGGCCCTGCTCTTGGAAGAACCCCGAGCCGCATCGGTAGAAGCCATCGAACCGACCACAGTATTAGTTCTCGATAAGAAAACGATGGAGGATGGTCTTGGCACCGATGGCTGGACTGGCGCTTTAGTCCGTGCCCTCGCAGGAAGATTCCGCAACCTCGAACAGAAAGTCCGCGAGAGCGGCATTAAGCGCTAATATGAAAACTATTCCCACCATTATTCTTTCGTTTCTCCTGCTCTCCCTCGGAGCTTGCTCAACGCAGCAAGCTCCGGCCCAAGATGCAGATAGCAAACCAGCAGGCGACCAGGACGCCGAAAAAGAAGGAGGCGCTCGGGAGCCCGCCGAAGGTCAACCTCCAAAAGAAGAACGAAAGCGAAAAGACGACTATCCTGGTCTCTGGTGAGCAGGGATGCGCCTAGACAAGAAGGCATCAGCCTAGACAAAAAATGCCTGCTCCAATGTCATTTGGAACAGGCATTTTTTAATTGAAACGCCAATGGCGTTCAGAGCTATGCGCCGATCAAGCCCAGCTTCTTCAGCTCGGCAATGATAGCGTCTGCCGCTGCTGACACTGAACTTTCATCCTGCACATCCTTGGACAAGCTCACGCTCAGCTGAGGTTGAGTCGGTGCTTCATAGCTCGGGTCGGAATGATTGGGCCCGTACTCTCCGCGAATATCGCGCTCTTTGCAGGTCTCTAGCGGGGTCGCAACATGCACTTCTAGGAAACGCTCAGAGCCGACCGCATCTCGTAAAGCTGAACGATCGGCACGCAGGGGAGCCGCGTAAGTAAAGAGCCCCACGAAGCCGATATCGGCAATACGACGCCCTAACTCCCCGGCATGAGCCGGGCTGCTGCCATCCAGGGAACGGGTCCGAGAGAGACCGTCATCCGGGTCGACAACCAACGCCGCGCCTCCACTTTCAAAAAGCTTCTTTTCTACGGCGTAAGCGATCGCGCTTTTACCGGCTGCTGGAAGGCCAGTGAGCACAACGACGGCTCCTTTTTGACCTAGGCGGTTCTGACGTTGCTCCAGGCTGACCGCAGATTGAGGTAAATCAACTTGCCCCGCCGCAATCCGTCGACTGTCTAAGTCATCAGCAAGACCCTCAATCATCCCAGCCGCCACAGTCGTATTGCTAATGGGGTCGATCATGATGAACGCACCAGTCGCGCGATTCTTTTGGTAAGCATCCGCGAAAATCGTCTTGTGGG
>JAKVCH010000113.1 GCA_022447485.1 Polyangiaceae bacterium
ACAAGGTTTAATTCATCTCGGCTCTACTGGCTCTACTGGCTCTACTGGCTCTACTGGCTCTACTGGCTCTACTGGCTCTACTGGCGCTTCGAAGGCCTCGTCACAGAAAAGAGCAAAAAGCACCGAAAGAATACGCCGGGCCGCATCGTGTTCTTCGTCGCCTTCTCAACAACAGAAGCAAGCCTTTCGTTCAGAAGACACTCTCTCAGCAGTAGATTACTGGGGGCATGTATTTGATTCAGGTCAATTACCCCCAGGACAGCTGATTGAATTCAGAATGAAGTATCAATTTGGCTTGGGAACTCGTCTCGCGCTCAATTGCTGTCGCGCTGCTCAAACGAATCACCGGTTTTCAGCGACTCATCGATACACGGCTCAACAAGCAGCTTCATCACCAAAAGAGTCAAATTCCTGGTGTGCATGGGTTGATGCATCGAACGCCCTACACGCTCCTGGCGCTGAATTACGAGGAGTTGATCTGAATCACTTGTTAGTCATCCGCCCCTCCGACGATAACCTCGAAGCCATCTGCCTACGCGTTGTCGAAGTCTCCCTATTTCCTCTCGTGGTACTCGACTTTCTCGGCTCGCCTCATGAAACACCTCAACTCGCAGAGCGTCGCTGGTTTCGTACGTTCAAACGCATTGTTCAATATCTTGAAAAGACGCAACAAAGTGCCCTAATTCTCTCATCAAACACCCAAGAATATTCTCTACCCTTGCCAGTCTCTCAGCGAGTAGAAATTGAACAGATCGGACCCGACGACATCATTTACTCTACGTCAAAGTCCAAAAACGGCCTGCACTGCGAACCCACGAGGTTTTCCTTCGCCCAGTCATGATTCAAAAAGCTCAAGACAGAAGGGTCGTTGCCGTCTTTTTTCCGCGGTTTTTTGTCGAACTGGCACAAAAAGAAGAGCTCCTTTCCACTCAAGGCGTAGCAGCGAGCAGCCAGCCTCTCGCTATCGTGATTCATCACCAACAAGGCGAGGAACAACAACCGCAGGAGCAAATCCGAGCCGTTTCTTACGAAGCTGAACGGCTCGGGGTTTCCGTTGGACAAAGAGTCTGCGACGCAATCTCTTGTGTTGCCGACCTTCAAGTGCTCACTCTTCTCGAAGAAGATATTACTCAATCACTGCTTGAACTTGCAGAGCTTTTGCAAAAATACACCCCTCTCATCTCTGTTGAGTTACCCCAGGCAAAGAAAAAAAACCAAGACACCATTTGGCTCGATATCACAGGTAACAATCAATTATTCAGCGATGTAGATGTCGTTCAAGAAATCATCGCAACCTTCAAAGAGCGAGGACACCTTTGTTATGCAGCCGTGGCTCAAGGCCCTCGGATCGCCGGAACAATTGCTCGACACCATTGCAAACCCAATGGCCCACATTTCTTGGCCTTCAACGACTCAGACTGTCGAGACCTTTTCTTACAATCGCCGATAACGGCTCTGCCGTTGGCCGCGAAAGACACGGTTTTTTTAGCCAAGCTAGGGCTCCACAACTTATTCCAACTTCAAGAGTTGCCCTCCTCAACCTTGAGCTCTCGTATTGGAAAACAAGCCCAAGACGTAGTGCAGCTTCTCCGCGGGGAAGACCCTCTCCAGGGTATCCCCTGTACATTTCCTAAGGAAATCACCAGCTCAACATCTTGGGAAGAGCCCGAAGAGAATAGCGCCAGTATTTTCAAGTATCTAGAACCTCTACTTCATCAACTTTCTGAAAGACTTCAGGGCAGAGCAGAGGGCGTAACAACACTCTCTCTTCATCTTTTCTACGATGCCTCAATCTCTCGGTTACTTGGTACTCCTCTTCGAAAGATAATTGACTTCCAATTCACAACTCCCGTTTACCGCCAAGTGGACCTGGAGCGATTTATTGGCAACAGATTAAAAAGCCAACAGCTCCAAGCTCCAGTCACAGCGCTGCAGCTCACGGCTAGCGATCTCAGAGAACAAGGACGAGAACAACTGAACTTGGAGCAGAGAGGAGAGATCCGCCCCCAAGGGGAATTACCTCTATTCTTCAACGAACTCGAGGTAGAGGCAGGAGTCGACTCTTTCGGAACCTTCACCTGTGCCAACAACCATCGACCAGAAGAACGAGCCAAGCTGAGCTTTCCTCGAGTTCTGCCCTCCCGTCGCAAAGATCGATCACCCTCGACAAGTCCTTGCGATCAAGCCACACGCCTCTACCACCCAGCATTGCCAGTTTCAGGAGATCTCAGCTTAGGCCAGCTCTTATCTCTGAACGCCTGCGTCTATAAAATAGTAAGAGTTCAATTTGCAGAACGCCTTTCATCGATTGAATGGTGGAAAGATCATGCCATTAGCCGAGACTATTATTGGATCTGGTTAGAATTATTGGGACATAACTCCGGTTTTCGAGGGCTCTTTTATCGCCAACCCAATACGGGCCAATGCTTTCTTCATGGGCTCTGCGATTAAGCTAAGATACAATCACACCATGGCACTTTCACTCGGAGTCCTCAGTCATGCGGTTGCTGAAACTCTTCGCATTAGCTTACCCGCTATGCGTAAAAGCAGACGCGGCACGTTGACGCGCCAAGAATGTGATGCCTCGCTCGTATCTTGGGCAAATAAAATTCTCATCCGGGCCCGTGTCGAACTACATGTCGAAGGACAAGAAAACCTCAATCCACTCCTTGCACCCCAAGCAGCTGACGCGAGCACAGACTTCTTAAGCGCCATTATCGTCAGCAACCATCTCTCTCTCTACGATATTCCTGTCATTTACTCGGCGCTGCCTCTCTCGCTGCGCATGGCGGCCAAAAAGAGTATCTTTAAGATTCCGATTTGGGGTAGTGCCCTGCGCGCGGCTGGATTTGTTTCGATTGACCGAAAATCACCTGAGAAGGCGCGGGCGAACCTACAGCTTGCCGGAGCCACAATCCGCGACAGGCAAATTTCTCTCTATATCGCTCCCGAAGGCACGCGAAGCAAAACAGGCAAAATACAAAGGTTCAAGCGTGGAGCGTTTGAGCTAGCTCTGGCCACCGGACTGCCTGTTCTCCCCATTGCCCTCCAGGGAACAGAAGGAGTTCATAAAAAAGGAGCATTGAAGATTCACTTCGACCAAACCGTCTCCTTAAAGATTCTTCCTCTGATCTCAGCCCAAGGGTTCAAAGACTCCCGGGCAATGGCCGACCATGTCCAAAACGCAATATCCCTCGCGCGCTCTTCCTCCGAGGAGAAAGGGCTGACCAAATAAGCTGCCCCAGGAACGGCCCGCGTGAGCTCCACGACGACCTGAGAACTAAGACAACTCTTCCCGGTCAGGAGCCAGAATGAACCGGCTATTCAGCTGCCTCAGGTGCGACAGTCGCCTCTTCTTGCTCCTTCCAAAAGTTTGGCGCAGCGAGGCTCAACTGAGGCGGCATGGTCGATCGGCTTGCGGCGTTGCGCTCTAAGATCTTCTGATTAGGAGAGAGAGGGCGTTTGACCACCCCGACCCAATGCAACACCGTTAATACGTAACGGTTGGGATCAATCTCCCACCACTTCCAGCCGTGAAAAGCAGCCGTTGGGTAGGCATGATGGTTACAGTGCCAATTATCACCCAAGATGAAAGGCCAGCCCCAAGGAATATTCGTCGCTCGACACGCGTCGGGTTGATACATGTCCTTATAAGGGAAAAAACCGTGTCCATGACCAACGCTGTTGATCATCATCGTCGCGTGGAATGAAAGAGCAGACGGCAGCAGCCAGTACCACACCATGGCACTCGTTCCAAAAGCCACCCAGATAGTCACCCCAAAAGCGTAAAAGATAACGGGCGCCGCAGCTTCCAGAAAAACCAACTCAGGGTACTTAAACCATTTCGATTTCTCGAGTTCGGAATGCCGCGCTTGGCCATTCCAAAGCCAGAGAATATGAGCATGGAGAAAGCTCACATTCGTGCTGTGTGGATCGACCTCGGTCTCGCAATTACGGTGATGGATATCATGCTCCAAGGACCAAGACAGAGGGCCGGTCTGGCCACTCAATGTGCCAGCTAGCCCCAAAATAAACTGAAAGACCCGACCTGTCTGAAATGAAGAATGGGAAAAATAACGATGAAAACCCATCGATACACCCATCGCCATAAAGTAATAGGAAGCTGCGACAATCCACCAATTCACCTGACTGAGGTGATCTGTAAAAAATATCGACCAAATAGCCACCGCAGGGCAAAGACCTAATATCCAAATCACCCAAAAAGGGCCGTCTGCCCTCTGGGGAGCAAATATTTTTCTGAGTCGATGATTGAGTGCATGCATTTGTGTCACCTTGAGTCGCTAGAAGCTTCCGCCAGAAGGGCCTGAGCCGGAAGCGTTCGAAGCCAAGCTCAGTTTATTAAAAATCGGAAGTCTTTTGGTGAAAAATTTGCGAATTCTCCACCAATGGCTAGGCCTGGCTCCCATGCCCGTGACCCAAGAACAAGCCGACGCTGCCCCCAGAGGCCGGGACACCTGCTACCGCTGTTTTCGCCCCCAAGCCCTCTGCTGGTGCCAAGCTCTTTCGCCAATTGAGCCCCACACCCAGATTGTCATCGTTCAACACCCTCGAGAGCAATTTCACCCTTTAAATACAGCGAGAATCGTCGAACTCTCCTTACCAAACTCGACCGTCATTCGCTCCGGTTTTCAGAATATTGAAAAAGATCTCCTCGACTTACAACTACCAAAGAATACAGCCTTGCTTTATCCCAGCCCGGACGCAATTGATCTCGAATCCATTGCAGCAGAGAAAAGGCCCGAAGCTATCGTCGTGGTCGATGGTACCTGGCACCAAGCAAAGACGCTTGTGCGCGACCTCCCAGGATTGCAACGCTACCAAAAAGTACGCTTCACGCCCCAAAGCCCCAGCGAATACCGAATCCGGAAAGAGCCGCAACCAGACTACCTCTCGACAATTGAATCGATTGCCCTTGCTCTCGATGCGCTGAAAGAAGCGCCAGCTGTGAGCTCTAGTCTGAGAAAAAGCTTTCGCCACATGGTCGACCTCAACCTAGCAGCGCGGAAACGCCCAGTGGGCGGCAGGACCGAAGAGCCTCGACGCAAAGTCCGTGGCAAGGTCCGCGGGCATCGCTATCCACACCAACTCCTCCACTCAAAAGAAGACACGGTTGCACTCTACGTAGAGGGTGCAGGTCACACCTCCCAGCGCAAGGCCAAAGCCTATCGAATTCAAGAGTCAGAGCCTCTGCTCTTTCTTGCTCGTCGCGGGCAAGAGCAATGCTCGATTCTGCTGCAGACGGGGACGGTGCCCTCCCAACGATTACTCCAACAACTGCAGCTAGAAGCAACTCAACAAGAGAGGGAGGGTGTCACTCTCGAATCTGGCCTGACAGCGCTCCGTCGATTCCTCGGTGACTCGCCCACCGTGGCTTGGAATGCCTCCACTCAAAGAATATTGGAAAACTTAGGGCTTTCTTTACCGCAGCACTTGGAGCTCAAAGGTGCCTATTGTGATTATCAGCGCTTTCAGGCTTTACGCGAGAGCCGAGAGCCCCAACAAAAATGGGGTTCTCTTTCCAGTATCGCTTCAAACCTCAGCGAAAAAGCCCCTTCTTCAAAAAGCAGAGGGAGAGCCCATCAACGACTGCTAGACACCCAAAACATCTACTTTTGGCTAAAAAATCAGTTCGACGCCGATCCGAATCCTTTTTTTGAATAAAGAGCCACCTGAGAGACTCACTCATTTCAGGGCAGACAATGAAAGACAGAGCAGCACTGGACAAGAGTTCAGTGCTAGTCTTAAGATCCAAGCGAAACGAGAGCGCCTCTCGGCGCCGGGTTTTCCAGGGCTCTTTGGGCTCACGACTATTTTGTTTTCTTGACTGAAGGGGATCTCTCTTCGATCGAGAATGATTTTAGGAGTCACGGCACAATGTTTGTGGAACTTCTTGGCCGTTCCAATTTTTCTTTTCTGCAAGGCGCATCACACCCTGAAGAGCTTGTCGAACAATCAAAAGCTCTCAAACTCGGAGGGTTAGCTCTGACTGATAAGAATAGCATCTACGGTTCAGTGCGGGCCTGGAAAGCGATTCAAGCGCTCAAGAAAAAAGGGGGCTCTCTTCACTACATTGTTGGTACTGAACTCACCCTACCGTTTCATCCTCCGAAAACACCTCTCTGTGCGGCAACCTCTCCTCGACAACTTCTGCAGCGCTCGTCAGCTTTTTCAGAAAGAGAAGAGCGACCTATTTCTGACAGTTGTGCCCCGACTACGCCTCTGTCGATTCCCCCTGAGGGGCAAGGGCTTGAACTTGCTCTTTTGGTGGAAACCCTTCGCGGTTACGAAAACCTTTGTCGTATCATCACCGCAAGTCACGATGGTTATCCGAAAGGAGAAGCGCTTTGTCAGCTCGACACGGTACGTCAAAATTATGAGGGCTTAACAGCGCTACTAATCGCACCCAAGGACCCTCAAAGACTCAGTTCAGAACTCAAAGTCGACGACCTCATCACTGAATTGAAAGATATTTTCGGCTCTCATTTAGCTCTCGCTGTCTATCGTCACCTTGATGGTCGTGATGGTTCGAGAATCCGCTGGACGAGAAAAAACGCACACCGCTTCTGTATTCCTATTATCGCCAGCGCGCGACCTCTCTATCATCACCCCTCACGAAAACCGCTCTTCGATACCCTTTCGTGTATTCGCCAAGGGCTGTCCCTGGAACAAGCAGGCACTAGACTCGCCCCCAATGCAGAAGCTTCTCTGCGCGATGAGTCAGATATGCGAAGGCTGTTCAGTCATCATCCCGAATGGCTTGAAGAGACAAACAGAATTGCCGACCGATGCCACTTTGATTTTTCCCAGATACACTATCAATTCCCGTGTCACTTAGAGCCTCACCAAAGTGCCGATCAGCGTCTCGCAGAATTAACCTGGGAGGGCGTGGGCAGGCGTTACCCAGAAGGAATCTCCTCAAGCTTAAGACAACAGCTCAAAAAAGAGCTTCAGCTGATTCACAAGCTTCAACTCGCTCCTTACTTTTTGTCTACCTACGATATTGTACAAATTGCACGACGAAAGAAGATTCTCTGCCAGGGGAGGGGGAGCGCTGCAAATAGTGCGGTTTGTTTCGTTCTGGGCATTACAGCTGTCGACCCAGCAAGATCCCATCTGCTCTTTGAGAGGTTCTTAAGTGAAGAGCGGAATGAACCCCCTGATATCGACCTCGACTTTGAACATGAGCGAAGAGAAGAAGTCATTCAGGAAATCTACAGAGTCCATGGCAGGCAACGCGCCGCGATGGTCAGTGAAATCATCTCGTATCGGCAAAAGAGTGCTCTTCGAGATGTCGCTCAGGTCTTCAGCTTCAGCCAAGAACAAATCAAACGGCTCAGCTCAACAGTCTCTTGGCAGCAAAATGACGTTGATCGAGAAAAGCGTCTCTTAGAAGCTGGTTTTGACTTACGGGATAGTCGCTTAGCTCAGATTTTCGCCTTGGCAGAGCAGCTCCAGGGGTTTCCCCGACACCTCTCTCTACATGTCGGTGGTTTTTTTCTCTCATCACGGCCTCTGGCCGAGGTGGCACCCATCGAATCAGCGAGAAAAGAGGGGCGAACCGTCATTCCTTGGGATAAAGACGATATTGAGGCCTTAGGCTTCTTTAAGGTCGATATCTTAGCCCTCGGCATGCTCACCGCGTTGCGAAAGAGTTTGGCACTGATCACTGCAGACGGAGGCCTGCCACCCCCGTCTCGTGCTCATGCTGGGACCAGTGATTTGGCCAGAGAGTCAAAAGAGGCATTTGATCCTCTCGAAATAATCACTCGAATCCCCGCCGAAGATCCTGCGACTTATCGAATGATCTCTCAAGCAGATACAGTCGGAGTGTTTCAAATCGAAAGCCGAGCTCAGCGAGCCATGTTGCCTCGCCTAAGGCCTCAACAATTCTACGATCTTGTTATCGAAGTAGCACTCGTTCGCCCGGGACCGATTCAAGGAGGAATGGTACACCCCTATCTGCGCCGTCGGAATCAAGAAGAACCCATCAGCTGTCCTCATAGGGATTTATGGCCGGTTCTTAAGCGCACTTTAGGAGTTCCGCTCTTTCAGGAGCAGGTCATGCAGATAGCTATTATTGGAGCTGGCTACCGAGGGGGCGAGGCGGATGAATTACGCCGTGATATGGCGGCCTGGAAGAAGCATGGTCGCTTATCAACACAGAAAGATCGCCTCTTAAGAGGTTTTCACAAGAAAGGCATCTCAAAAGACTTTGCCCTCTCTCTTTTTGAACAAATCAAAGGCTTTGGAGAGTACGGCTTTCCTGAGTCTCATGCTTCTTCATTTGCCCTCTTGGTGTATGCGTCAGCCTGGCAAAAGCATCACTACCCGGCGCACTTCGTCTGTGCTCTTTTGAACTCTCAGCCCATGGGGTTTTATTCTC
>JAKVCH010000114.1 GCA_022447485.1 Polyangiaceae bacterium
GACTTGAACCAAAAGCTGGAAAGTACGTTCTGCTGCTCTGAAGTCTGGCAGACTGAGTGCTGCGTCAGCATTCAAGACGCCCACCAGAGTAACCGCAGGCAGGTCATGACCTTTGGTGACCATCTGGGTGCCAATCAAGATATCGACTTCGCCGGCGCGCATCGCATTGAGAATCTTCTCGCTTTTTAGGCCAGCTGCCACATCGCGGTCGAGACGTGCGACCTTGGCCTTGGGGAAAGACTCAGCCAGCAGCGATTCAATTTTTTCGGTACCGGTTCCCTCCAATTCAAATTCTTTGCTACCGCATGAAGAACATTGACCACGCCCGGTCTGGGTAAACTCGCAATAGTGGCATTCCAGTGTTTCTTGGGCACGCCGATGAAGAGTCAGCGGTACAGAACAGTTCGGACATTCGCTGATTTGACCGCAAGAACTACAGATCAGACTGGGGGCGAAACCTCGGCGATTCAAAAAGAGGATAATTTGGCCTCGCTGGTCGAGGGTTTCCTCGATGGCGCGATGCAGAGGCAGACTCAATAAGGCATCGCCGCTCGGTCCTGGGCCAAAGCGTTTCAAATCAATCAACTCGACTTGAGGAAGGGTCGCTTCTTGGTGGGCTCGTTGAGGAAGACGAAGACGCTGGAGCTTTCCTCGTCGAACTGCAAATTCGCTCTGTAGAGAGGGTGTTGCAGAGCCGAGAACGGTTACAGCATCTGAGCGATAGGCGCGCAGAAGAGCCATGTCCCGGGCATTGTATCGTACCCCTTCTTCTTGTTTGTAAGAGCTATCGTGCTCTTCATCGATACAGATGAGCCCAAGGTTGCGAACAGGAGCAAAAAGGGCTGAGCGTGCGCCAATCACGACGCGTAGTTCTCCTTGACGAATTTTCCCCCACATCTCTTGGCGAGCTTGTTCCGACAAGCCACTGTGCAAAACCGCTATTTGATGACCCAGACGAGCGCTGAAGCGGGGGACGAGGTGGGGGGGGAGGGCAATCTCAGGCACCAAGATTAAGGAGCTTTTGCCGGCGGCAAGGGCAGCTTGGGCCCCATGGAGATAAACTTCGGTCTTGCCTGAGCCAGTCACCCCGTCCAGCAAAAATGCCTTTGAGGTGCGTTTTCCTTCGAGGGCTTGAAGAATATCCTCGACGGCTTGTCTTTGATCTGGATTGAGTGTGGGTGGCGTGTCTCTCTCCAGGTTTTCGCTCAAGAAGGGGTCGGCTTGTTTTTGAACTTGGCTGAGAGTGATAAACCCCAAACTTTGCAGCTTTTTGCAGACTGCGCGCGCGTTGCTGTACTTGGCCGTCAGCTGGGTCAATTCTTGTTTATCCAGCTTTCTGAGCTCCTCCAATATTCCCAGGGCCTGACCTCGGGGTGGAGCATGCTCCGGGGCAGGAGAGCAGAGACTGGCAATTTGGACGAGACGTCCCACCGCTTTCAGCTTTTTTCCCATGATTTTCTCTGCTTCTCGAGCGGTGGCTCGTTCCAAAGCAGGTAGGGCTAGGCGCAGAACCTCTCCTAAAGGCGCAATATAGTAGCGCGCCAATTCTTTGAGGAAGCTGAGCAGCTCCGGAGTCAGTGCAGGCACATCGTCGATTTTCATCGAGATGGTTTTGATCTGAGCAACTCCTATGCCTTCTGGTATCTCGTTGTGATGATCAATCACCACTCCCAATACTTTTCTCCGTCCTAAGGGCACGATGACTCGCTGCCCCGGCGGGTAGTCATGAGCGTTTTCGTCCGGAGGAAGGGCGTAACTAAAGGCTCGCCCCAAAGGAATTGGTAGAGCGACACGGGCGTAACGCATGGTGTTCATGGCGTCGCTGCGTGAGTAATCTGTGCTGCCGAGGGCCGCTCCTCTTGTCGAAGAGAAAGAGCTCGAATTAAAAGAGGATGAGTATCGCTTCTTTTGACGATGTTCATCAAATCATGGGAGCGATTTTCAGAGATGGCGGCTTCTGCCTCAGGATAAAGTAGGGAGGCCCAGAGCAAGCCGACCTGGTAGATATCGGAGGCGGGGGTTGGCTGCCAGCCGGAGCGAAGTTCTGGCGCTAAATAGGCTTTTGTGCCTTGAAGAAGGCTATTGTCGGGCAATTCACCTCGAATCGGTTGATGTGCCAACCCGAAGTCGTTGAGAAAAACCTGCCCTGACGCTGAAATCAGAACATTGCTTGGAGTAATATCGCGATGAATCAGTTGCTGGGCTCCTGGAGCCTCGTGCAACCTCCTCAGTGCTGTGCAGAGTGCCTGTATCCAAGTGATGGCTTTCAGCGCGAGCTGAGAACCCGGCTCTTGATTTGCCTGACGTTCGAGCAACTTTTCTTTGAGGGTTTTGCCTTCAATATGTTGGCTGACCAAGTAGCGCCACTCGCTGACTGGTGGATCGGGTAAGAGAAGATTAGGTGGAGCAGAGAGGGGTGGGGCTGCGGTGAGTTCTTCGACAGCGAGGAGCGTTTCGCCTCCACCGAGAAGCGGGACGACGCCTGCTCCTTGAGCGATGGCCAGATAACCTCCCTCGTGGGCTAGTTCGATTCTCTCAAGCTTGACGTCGGCGAAGGGACGCAAGTACTTGATCACCATACTCCCCACTTGATGGGTCGCTGTACGATTTCCCGCGGACATGGGACGACTGCTCTTTGGTACGTCTTGGGGTTGGGCTGGAGGCATCATGGCAGCGGGGCGTTTTTGCGAGATCACTAAGAGAGAGAGCCGCGTATTGAGCGGGGGCTACGCTGACCTTGAGCCGACGTGCGATTTTCGAGATTTGGATTAGGCTAGGCTCTAGATACGATGATCCGGAATATTATCCTACTCGGCTTTCTCGTGGCCATTATTATTTGGGTGAGAGCAATTTTAACGGCGGGCGTTCTCTTTACTCTGAAGGTACAAGACGGACGAATTGTGGCCTCGAAAGGTCGAATTCCCCCCCGTATGCTCTCGGATATAGCAGATATTATTGAGCGAGGTGGGGTTAGCAAAGCGACGATTCGAGGCGTGATTCGAGACGAGCGCCCTGTATTACTTTTCCGCGGGGAGCTTTCTCCAGACACTCAACAACAGATGCGAAATGTTGTGGGGCAATTTAACGCGACGCAAATTCGCGGCAGTAAAAAACGTTAGCTCCTTGGCCAGTCGGCGTGGGGGCGCGCCATGCTTGGCGCTTTCAGCACGCCAGGGCAACCACGAATGCCGTTACTGATTCTCCCAAAGAAATAAGCGATGGGCCTGGCGATTACGGCAGTCCTCGGGAACGCTTTGATGGGTCAGCTCTTGCCAGGCTTCATTGGATTGAAGAAAGCCAGGCTCAAATCGCTGGTGATTCGTCGAGAAATAAGCCAATCCTGCCGGAGCGACGACTTCAGTGGCCAGTTTGAGCAAGCGCAGATGGTCGCGGTTGATATCGAAGTCTTGGCTCGGGCCATTCTCATTGCCGAGGAGTCCCACGCTCGAAAAACTGGGAGGATCAATGAAAAGAAGATCCCATTGCCGACCCTTCTGCGCAGCTTTCTCTAAATAATCAAAGGCGCTTTGAGCGACGAATTCATGGGGAGCGAGCGCTAGCTGATTGAGCTTAAAGTTCTCTTTCGACCAATCGAGATAGTTTTTTGATAGATCAACGCTCGTGACTTTCGTCGCGCCGCCATGAGCCGCTGCAACGCTGAAGGCTCCGGTGTAGCTAAATAGATTCAGAACTCTTCGAGCCTGAGCAGCTTCAGCAAAAATTTCACGGGTTTTTCGATGGTCGAAAAAGAGGCCAGTGTCGAGGTAGTCGGAGAGATTGACTTTGAACTTTAGATCTCCTTCGTGGACGATCTCTTGTATCTGTTGGTCAGCCAGGCGATTGTATCGATCGCCGTTGGCTGGGCGAGTGCGGCGCTGTCGCAGGTGAGCGTTTTCCAAAGGTAAGTCCACAGCTCGTGCCGCTGCTTCTCCCATGGCCTCCAGGTAGCCTACTTCCTGACGAGTTTGCTCACGGTCGTAGACAGAGACCACTAGATGCTGACCGTAGATATCTACTTTCACTCGTACTTCTGGAATATCCCAATCGTAGAGCCGGTAGGCGCTGACGTTCGCCCGCTTCATACGCTTACGTAGATGGCGATAATTCTTGCGAACGCGATTCTCTAAAAGAATGGCGTGCTGTTGCGTATAGTCGGAATAATTCATCGCTTTGGGCTCAGTCTTCAGAAGACAAGACGGCCGCCGACCAGCATCAAGATCACCGCAAGGGTTTGGCGCATGACTCGCTCAGGTAGGCGAAATGCTACATGAGAGCCGAGGGCGATCCCCGGTATGCTACCCAGAAGAAGACCACCCAGCAAAGAGAAGTCGACGCCGCCGATGGGGGCGTGGCCGACTCCCGCCAAAAGAGTCAAGGGAACTGCATGTGCAATATCGGTCCCCACAATGCGGACAGAACGTACTCGGGGGTAAAGCGCCATGAGTACCATCACGCCTAAAGCACCAGCGCCTACAGAGGTGAGAGAAACAAGACTACCTAAGACGACGCCCGTGAGCACTGTAAGAGCCGCCGCTTCGGGTCGAGACTCGTTGGCTTGCTCTTCGGCAAGCACTCGAGGATTTGTGCCCGGTGCATTCGAAGTGGGTCGGTCGCTAATTGTTTTTCCTCTGCTTCGCAGATATTTGATCACGAGGGGTTGAAAAAATATCGCTAGGGAAGTGATGAGGAGAGCGACGCCCAATGAGGTGGTAATCAGTGGACCGATGACCTCTGGGTCGAAGTAATTATTCACCAACCAGAGCATGGCTAAGCTGGCAGGTATGCTTCCGGCGCAGAGGCGGGAGACCACCTTCCAGCTGATGCTTTGATTCAGGCCATGTAAGGCAGTGCCGACTCCTTTGGTGACGGAGGCAAAAAGCAAGTCAGTGCCGACCGCGGTTGCCGGATGAACCCCGAAGAGCAGGACGAGGATGGGAGTCATCAGCGAGCCTCCTCCCACGCCGGTTGCGCCAATCAGGGCGCCGACGGCGAATCCAGCTATTGTGAAATGAAAGTCCATCACGGGGAAGGATCTCTGCCTGTCTTCCGAGAAAGGGTCAAATTTAATCGACAATCAGAATAAAATATTCTTGATAAAGAATATTTTGTTATAAAGAGTCATGAATCTTCAGCGTCTTGAGGTAGTGGAAGCAATTTTACGGCATGACTTGAATGTATCGCGGGCAGCCGCTTCATTGAGGCAGTCTCAACCAGGCGTCAGCAAACATCTTCAGCTTTTAGAGGCAGAGCTTGGCTTTCAAATTTTTCAGCGTCGGGGAAAGCGCTTAATCGGCCTGACGGAGCCAGGACGTGAGGTACATCGCATCGCGATTCGTATGCTGAGAGATCGAGATGCGATGACAGCGATCGGCTCGAATTTCCGATCGGCGACAAGCGGTAACTTAACGGTCGCCACGACTCATACGCAGGCTCGCTATGCCTTGCCGCAAGTCGTGAAAATGTTTCGTCAAGAGTATCCCCGCGTTCATCTGCATCTGCATCAAGCTACACCGGCTCAGGCCGCAGAAGAGGTCGCGTCGGGGTTGGCCGACTTGGCGTTGGCGTCCCAATCTCTCGAGAAGCATGACGATTTGGTCGTTTTACCCTGTTATTCTTGGAACCGGATCGTCATTGCGCCGCTCGGGCACCCAATTTTGCAGGAGGAATCCCTCAGCTTGGCCCAAATTGCCGAGTACCCTTTAATTACTTACGCAGCTTCCTTCACAGGACATTCACAAATGACAGCGGCCTTTGCTGCCCAGGGACTTCGACCCGAAATTGTGCTCTCCGCCATGGATGCTGACATCATTAAAACCTACGTGGGTCTCGGTTTGGGAGTGGGCCTCGTGGCAAGCATGGCTTTCGACGCTAATTTAGATCATCACCTGGGTTCCGTGGACGTGGCAGATTTATTCCCTCGCTCTACGACTGGCGTGGCGATTCATCGTAGTGCCTATCTGCCGGATTTCGCCTATTCATTCATCGAGAAGGTGGCACCTCACTTGACTCGCAGTGCTGTCGACGAGGCTGTCGATGCGCCTTTTCGGGTGCCTTCGTGAGCTTTGGTTTCTCTCAGTCTGTTCGGCGAAGTTCAGGTGCGGCTTCCTCCGATCGCGACTTTGCTTGAGCGCGACTTTTCCCGAGTGGTCTTGAGGCTGGAGTCACTTTTTTCGCTCTCGATGGAGCGGTAATTTCTGCTGGTTTCATCGAAAATCAGAGAAGAAAATTTGCCGCTATGACCAATTGACAGAGCCAACTTCGCCGATACCATGCCCGGGCTTTCAGCTGGGTGTTTCTACCCTTAACTAGAGAAGAGAATCATTCGATGGCGACAGATGTCATGATTGAGGCTGAGTCTCTGTCGAAGCGCTTTGGCAATGTCCGGGCGCTCGACGGAATCAGCTTCCAGGTAAAAAAAGGTGAAGTGGTAGGTTTTTTGGGGCCGAATGGCGCTGGAAAGTCGACCACGATGAGAATTCTGACGTGCTTTTTGGCGCCGACAGGCGGCACGGCACGAGTGAATGGGATTGATGTATTCGAAGATCCTTTGGCTGTGCGAGGCGCTATTGGCTATCTGCCGCAACGAGCTCCTCTTTACACAGACATGGGAGTCCTTGAGTACCTCAAGTTCGTTGCCGAAATTCGCGGTTTAGATGCTCCCGTTTTTCGCAAGAACCTTGGGAAGGTGATCGATGTTTGCGGATTGGCCCAGGTACTGAATGCTAATATTGGCACTCTTTCTCACGGTTACCGTCAGCGTGTCGGGCTCGGGCAGGCCTTGCTCCACGATCCGCAAATTTTAATTCTCGACGAACCAACCGCAGATCTCGATCCGAATGAAAAGGCGGAGGTGATTCGTCATATTCAGCAGATCGGCGAAGATCGCACCGTACTGCTCTCGACTCATAACCTCTCCGAGGTGGAGCAAGCATGCGCACGAGCCATCATTGTTTCTAAAGGTAAAGTGGTGGCAGATGGCCAACTTGAGGAGATTCGCTCGCGCACGGGCTCGGTTCGCTACGTTGTTGGCGTCGACGAGAAGGCCAGTGAGCCAAGCTTCAAAGAACTCGAGGCTTCGCTCGGCGGTTTGAAGGGTGTGAAGCGTGTTAGTGCGCTACCTCAGGAAGATTCCGCTCAACTGGTGGAATTGGCCGGCGATCAAGATTCTGATCTACGAGCCGATATTTTCCGTCTTGCCGTAGACAAGGGCTGGACCTTACTTGAATTACATCGTGAGTCGCAGAGTCTCGATGCTGTATTCCGCGACCTCACTCAGGGCGATGAGGCTTTGGACCGTGGTCGCAAGACGGAGGCTTCTGCGCCTTCAAAAAAACAATCTTCAGCAGAGCCAGAGAAAAGCTCTGATTCTTCCAATGAGGAGCAATCCTAATGTCGACAGCATTGGTTATCGCGAAACGCGAATTCAAATCCTATTTTGACTCACCTCTTGCCTATGTGGTGATCTGCCTGAGCTTTCTGGGCTTAGGCTTGATGTTCTTTAACTATCGAGGCGGCTTTTGGCAGATGAATCGTGCCACGATGCAACCGCTTTTTGAAAACCTACCTGCTGGCCTGGGCCTGCTCGTTATCCCCGTGGTCACGATGCGGCTGATGGCAGAGGAAAAGAGCAGCGGTACCCTCGAAATGTTGATCACCTTACCTGTCAAAGATAGTGACGTGATCCTAGGCAAATACATTGGCGCGATGGGCTTGATTTTGACCGTCGTGGTGGCCTCTTTGGCTTATCCACTGACGATGTTCGGTTACCCTTGGAATCTCGGGCCGATCGACATGGGTCCTGTCTGGAGCGGTTACTTAGGGGTCGTACTCTTTTCATTCGCGGCGGTGGCGGTGGGGCTTTTAGTTAGTTCGCTGACCGAATCTCAAGCGGTGAGCTTTTTCATTACTTTCATTGTTCTCGCAGGCTTCTGGTTCTCCGGTTCTGTGGCAGATAAAGCCCCGGGCCTGGTTGGCGATGTTCTCCATTACGTGAGCTTTCAATCGCGGATGGGTGGTTTTATGCGCGGCTTGATTGACACTCGCGATATTGTTTTCTTCTTGTCCGTCACTGTTTTGGCATTGATGGTTTCTTTTCGCGCTCTTGAGCGCCGTAGGTGGGCATAATCATGGCATCTGAAGATCGTCGAATGAAGGCTGCGGCGCAGACGGGGGCCTACCTCGCTGTTGTTGCGGCGATTGTTGTTGTTGCAAATCTGCTGAGTGCAGGCGCCTATGAGCGTATCGATACAACGAAGACCGAGCGCTTTACACTAAGTCAAGGTTCGGGTCGCTTGGTGCGAAGCTTGAATGAGCCCATGCAGGTGGACGCCTATGTGAAGACAGGCTTTGCCCAATTGGATGCTTTCGTCTCAGACCTAAAGAATCTCCTTTCTGAA
>JAKVCH010000115.1 GCA_022447485.1 Polyangiaceae bacterium
CGGCTGATCACTAATTCTCCGCCGTCGTAGTCAGTCGGCTCGGAGAGAAAGAGGGTAAAAGAAAGGTCGGTTCGCAGGCCATTGATGAACGCCTCGTCGACATGCGGTCCGTAGGCGCTGCCTGGTTCGTAGCGACTGAAGATGATTTTTGCGAAGCGCGAGGGCAGGGCGGCTGCACGAAAAACGGCGTTCTTGCGCAGAGCTTTTTCAATCAGCTGTCAAGCTCCTGCCACTTGGTCGAGATTCGATTTGGCTTGCTGATTGGCTTTGACAGACTTTGCCAGCCCGCTGGCCGTTCGTTTGCCGTCTTCAAGCACTTCTGGCGAGTTGAGCTGCTCGTTGATGGCGTCGATGGTGTAGTGGTCGACGGCTTGATCGATGAGGTAGGGCATCTGTGACAGTTTGTTGAAAATTGGGCAAATTGAATATACACCCTTCTCCGCACCGTTGAAGGGAAAGTAGAACTATGAAAATTCGCAGGAAATATTTGGTCGGTATCAGCTCGCTCACCCTGGCGAGTGCCACCGGCTGCGCTGGCGCACAAGCACCTGTGAAGGATGGTTCTAGCCCAGCAGCCGAAACGACATCCGCAGAGGGCGAAGGCCACGAAGAGCACGGCGAAGGCGAAGGCCACGAAGAGCACGGCGAGGGTGAAGGCCACGAAGAGCACGGCGAAGGCGAAGGCCACGAAGAGCACGGCGAAGGCGAAGTCCACGAAGAGCACGGCGAAGGAGAAGGCGAAGGAGAAGGCGAAGGTGAAGGAGCTGGCCATGCTGATCTAGCTCATGATGATCTCGCCTATCTGACCCAAATTGGCTTAATGCGGGGTCATCTTCAGGTGGGGTATGACCTTTACCAGGCGGGGGAAATTGACGCTGCAAAAACGCATATGAAGCATCCGGAACACGAGCTTTATGCTGATGTGGCTCCTGCCTTTGCCGAGCGGGGTGCAGCAGGGTTTGCCTCGGAATTGACGGCCCTTTCCGTGGCTGTCGAGGGCCAAAAATCCAAAGAAGAAGTTGCAGCTGCCTATCAGGCATTGCTTCAGGCCGTGGCTGCTAGTGAGTCCCACGTTGCGGCTGCGAGTCTTGAGCCCGCCGCGCGCCTCGCCCTAGCGGCCGCTCTGGTTCGTGAAGCCGGGAAAGAGTACGCCATCGCAGTTGTCGACGGTCAGATGAAAAATGCCCACGAGTACCAAGATGCGCTCGGCTTCACCGGTATTGCGCTCGCAGTTGTCGAAAAGATTCAGCCGAGCAACTCGGCGAGTGACGAAGCCAAGGCTCTTCTCCAAGGGGCGCTCGGTAGCCTTTGGCCAGGCCTTGTACCGCCGAGCACGCTCACGACAGAGGCCGGCCAGCTCTACGGCATTGCCGCAAAGCTCGACCTTTTGGCCGTCAGCTTGAAGAGTTAAGCAAACCGGCCTTTCTCGCTGACGAGAAGAGGGCAATAAAAAACCAGCGCTTCCCCAAGAGGCGCTGGTTTTTTATTCGCCGAGCTCCTGCTGGGGTTCAATGACTTGAAAATGCCGGTCGGGAGAAAGAACGCCTTCGTCTTCTCCTTCGTGAGTGATTGGGTAGCGGCTGCTAAATTGCTTTCCTGGTTGGCAGCAGCCCAGCACGAAAGCGGCTTTGACGTCCGCTACTTCCGAGAGCGCTCCAATCACGGCGTCGGTGTCGACATGGGCATGCACGAAGGTGAGCATCGTCGGTAGCTTTTCCTGATTCGCTAGCGAGGGAATCGCATCTTCCGCTCTTTGACGGATGGCGCTTAAGCGCTCAATTTGAAAGTTATTGATCCAGTCCTGAATCAGCTGCTGATTCGTTACAGGGTCGATACTTATATTTTCCGCCCGGGTCTTCAGTGCAAAAAGCGCTCCGGTGCGAGCGTGGGCGCCATCGCCAATATGTAAGACGCGGACTTTCGGGTAGCGCTTGAGATAAGGGCGCAGATGGACCAGGGCCGAGAAACTCTCGGTGAGTTCTTTGGCTGGCTTCGTCGCGTGGGCGAAGAGGGGCCACAATGCCTGAAAAGATTGGCGACGCATCAAGCGGTCGAGGTAGTGAGCGTTGGGCTGAAGTAGCGCGTCCATCGGCGAGGAGTCTGCCTTTTCTGCAGGGCGAATGCGAGAGCGACTGAGCAGCTCGTCCGGCGCCGCCTTCCGGCGTTTCACACTCATGTGGAATAAATAGAACCAGCTTGTAAGTTTTCTAAATTAACTGGAAAAGCTGCCCTTCCTGAGTGGAAGCAACCAAAATTGGGGATTACCACCAGCCCATGACCAATTACTGGCAGCTTCTTACTCCTCGCCTTTCCTTACTGACGACTCTTTCGTTGAGTTTCTTGGCCTGCAGCCCGAGCAAGCTCGGCGGTGCGGGTGATGGTAATGGAAGCGGAGTGAACGGCCCAAACTCGGGCGCTCCTGGTGGAGGTGGCTTAGATATTGGCGGCGATGGCTTGAGTGTGCCCGGCCGCCCCGGCGGTGGCACGACAGGTTCGAGTCAAGGTTGCGACGCCAACACTCCCTGTCCGAGTGGCGAGGCCTGCGTCGCGAAAGTTCAGACGGGCTGCAACGATACCATGGCCTCGAGCGCCCGAGGCGTCTGTCGGGCTGCCCTGAAAGAATGCACCACGGATGCTGACTGCGGCGGAGATACGATCTGCTGCGTCGGTGATTGCGCCATCGACGGCGCGGGGGCGGGGAGTTGTGTACGCCCCTGCGGGGTCGACGAAAGCTGTAAAGACGACGACCCAGCCGTGGGCGTTTTTAACCCAAGCCCACAATGTGAGTGGTCAGGCCCTGCAGAAGACGACCCTTATACGGTGCACGCTCGCATCATGGCCACGCCGCTGGTCGCCAACACTCCCCACGATTCTGGAGCCGCAGCCGAAATTATTATCGTCACCGGTGATGAGGCGACAGGCGCGACGAACGGTGACTTTCGTCAAATTCCAGGTGGTGCGTTTCAGTCGTTCGATGCGAACTCCCAGGGTGGTGTGATTCGTATTTTGAATGGTCAGACTTGTGAGCAGGTCGAGCTGATTGATACCGGTGACTTCGTACGAAGCCCCGCAACGCCGTCCATCGCTGACCTTGACGGCGACGGCCTCGTGGAGATCGTCACGCGCGCTCACTATGGGGCTGGAGAGACCAAGCTCATTGCCTTCAAGTGGAATGGCAGCAAGTACGAGCGCTACTGGAAGACCACCGTCGGAAGCCCGACGCTTTTACCTGCGGCCAACAAAGATTGGGACGGACCCTCCATTCATGATTTGACCGATGACCAGTTTCCGGAGGTGATCGGCCGCAATGGTGCTGTCTTTGATGGTCGCACCGGGGATGTGATTGCGGCACCCAATTCAGACATTCTTGTGTTCAGCGATCCCGTGGTTGGTGACGTGGATGTCGATGGCGTTCCGGATCTGGTGGCCAACAAGATTTACAATTGGAATGGCTCTGGGTGGACTGAGAAGTATCCAGGCCCCAATAAGACAAGCGCCAACGCCCCTCTCTTTTATGCCTACGCAGACTTCGGGACGCCTAGCGCCAGCGGGTTTGACTTCAACACTCTTGATGGCGTCGCTGAGATCGTCACTTCAGGTTCAGAGGGGCTCGCTGGTGCTGGTTCGGAGAACCCAGCCGGTCACGTCGCTATTTACGCCTTGGACGGCACCGAGATTGCGCGCGTTTCGTTACCGACCGTTGCTGCTGGTAGCGCCGAGATTGGCGGAGCGCCGACTATTGGTGACTTCGACAACGATGGCTTCCCTGAGATTGGTTTAGCGAGTGGCTCGGCTTACACCTTGATCGATCCTGAATGCACCGCCGCCGGCGGCGATTGCCTCGCCAAAAATGTTCGTTGGTCTCGGCCGGCCGTGGACGAGCGTTCGAGTCAGACGGGCTCGTCACTTTTTGACTTTGAGACCGATGGCAAGGTGGAAGCTGTGTACGGCGATGAATGTTTCTTGCGCATCTACGATGGCGAAAGCGGAGAGGTTCTCTTTTCCCAGTTCCGTCGTTCATGTACTTGGTGGGAAAACGCAGTGATTGCTGATCCCGATCAAGATACTCGTACTGAGATAATTCTTAATAGTAACCTGAACTGCCAGGTCGACTGCGGAGGCTCAGTAGGTGTTCCGGTGATCGATCCTATTCACCCAGGTATTCGCTGTGAGGAGAACTCCGACTGCATCAGCGGCGCTTGTGAAGAAGGCCTCTGCCGCTGCCAAACTCAGGAAGAGTGTGGGGAGACCGTCATGGTTGGCGGGAACATCGGTGGTCATGTCTGCACAGATCCACTCCCTGGAACCGCTGGTACGGGAAAGGTGTGCCGAATGCAGCACCCGAACAAGCTTGATCCTTACTTTAACCGCCTCACTGTGCTCCGCGATGTCCTGGACCGCTGGTCGGAGTCCCGGTCCATTTGGAACCAGCACGCCTACAATATCACCAATGTGAACGACGATGGTACCGTGCCGCCTCTGAGTAGCTGGGAGCCGAATATGTCTTCCTACAATAACTTCCGGCAGAATGTTCAAGGGGAGGGCGGAGCAAACCTATTGCCCGATATCACCAGCATCCTTTCTCGCGAAAATGCGTGCCAAGGTAATGGTACGTCGATCACTCTCACGGGCTCTGTCTGTAACCGTGGCCTGCGCGTAGTGGGCGCAGATATGCCGGCGACTTTCTATTTGGGCGCTACCGAAGAAGGGAACATACTCTGCGTCTCTTACACTCAGGGTCCCGTGCAGCTTGGCGACGAATGTCTACCCGTGAGCTGTACCGTCGACGAAGAATTGCCCGCCAAAGCCCAGATTTACATGAAAGTGAACGACGACGGCGCAGGCAACCGCACCACGGAGGAATGTGATGAGTCGAATAACGTCGACCAGATCACGATTCCCCAATGCACGGTGGTTCGCTGAGCAAAGCCCTCGTCTCACCTAAGGGGGGCTGCTCGGCATCAGCGGATGATCGTTTCTGATCCTTTTCGACAGTTGACATTGCACTGATCGCCGTTGAGGCGATCGCCGTCGTCGCAATAGGGCCCTCGGGAGACGCAGGCCGTCGCACTTATCGACCTCCTGTTCATTCTCTTCGGAGTATGATGTCTTCCGTGTACCCCATGGCGGACATCATTGCCCTGGACGAACGCACTGCTACGGACGAACGCACTGCCAGCCGCGCTTGGTCCAGCTTTCGACCTGGGCGAGCCAGCTATCCGGAAAATAGGAAATGAGCAGGCCGCACATCATGTATTGCCACATCCCGACATTCGAGACCGCCTCAATGCCAAAATGAAGCCCCAAAAGTGCGATGGCGCAATAGGGGCGCACCCGGCGAAAAGGCAGCAGCAGCGTTGCCAGTGGCTCCAAAACCAGAGCGCCATAGGTGGCCATCATGATCAGCCCGCGACGACGTAGATCAGGTAGAGATGAAATTGCAGAAGTCGTAGTGCCCAAGGTGAAAACTCGTCGCTTGCTGGGCTGGACTGGCTTGTTGGGCGGGACTGGCTTGCGGGGCGGGACTGGCTTGCTGGGCTGGACTGGCTTGCCTGGGCTAGCTTTTGAGCGCGGCGTTTTCTGAGCACGCTGTGAACGCTGTAGTGATCGCTGATCGGAAGGAAAACTAAGTAGAAAAAAAATTCCCAGCCGCGAGGACGAGCAGGGAAAAGAGGCCCTGGATTATCGCTACCTGCGGAATCTCGCGCAGGTAGTCCCAGGCGTGAAAGAATTCAACTTGGCGAAAGACCACTTCGGGGAAGGCTTGGTGTGTGGTGAACCCGCCGATTCCTTGGGGTCCGAAAAGGGCCTGAACCTGCCCTAGCTGCTCGAGCGCGTAAAAGACGATCAGACCACCAAGGATCATTCTTATCCAGTAAATGCCGCGGAAGCGAATTGGTTCAAAGAGCAGTTTGATCATTGGTTCGCTTTTCCAATTTGCCAGGCGAGGCTGTTGCAGCTTCTTTGACCGAGAAGGGTGAACTCTCCCGAGGTCTTATCGCTTAAGTCGGTGCCTCGACTCAAATACTCGACTCTCACAACTGGATCAGCTTGGCCCTTTTTTTTTGCTAGCTCGCAATAGTACTGCGTCACGGCGATCAAATCGCTAAAGGGAGGTTCTTTGATATCTCCCAATTGCCCTTGGTTCAGGCGCAGCATCGCAGCGCCTAAGGTTTTTATCATGAGCTGGTGAAGGTGATCATGAAAGATGACCCCTAGGCCTCGTTGACAGTCTTTGATTTGATCGAGCAGAACGATTCGCTTCGAGGGCTCGTGTTGGTGAAAGCTTGTGACTCGGAAGCAGGCTCTTGTCTGCACGACACGGGGAGCCGAGAGCCCTTGGAAGACCTCTATTCCAGGCACGATGCCCACCTGCTTCAGCATCTCGCTAGCTACGAGGGATGCAGTGCTGAGCCGTCCCTCGCCGATCAGGTTTTTTGGCAAAGCTGCTAAAGAGAGCAGTGCGAGGTAAAAACTGATACCAGTGCAGGCAAGCACTTGATAAAGACGAGGGCGGTGCATCAAGGTGCTCATTCATACAGGCTTTGCGTTCTTCAAAAAAGACGTAGCGGCTCCGGCGGGGAATTGTCCCGTAGGCTCAGAGTTCAGCATCGCGGCGACAATTGCTGCCTGATGAATGAGCGTCTCTGCCACTGGCCGCTCGCTCCTCTGGTGGCCATCAACCCTTCGGCTCCCATGGGGTGCGGATGTTCGCTTCTTTCTCGATACGCGGCGATTTATTTCTTCTTTTTTTTGCGTAGGGTGATTTCTCTTAAACCGGCTCGAGATGGTGAAAGCCGGAGGGCGGACCCCCATTTTTTTCGAGCCCCCCTTGAATCAACATAAAGACGCAAGCCCAGAGGTAAGCGCTCATGGGTGTGGGAGTCGACGAGGGTCTCTTTGCCCCGGAAATACTCGGCAACTTTTTTGGGGCTAGCTCGATAGGCCAGGTGCAGGTTGCGTTCTTCCTGGAGACCGTCGGCGTAGAGACGGTAAACGTAGCCCATGCGATGACTGTAGTGTAGGGCGCTAATCAGTGCGGCATCGTGATCGATGCGCTTCAGCTGACGGGCCAGACTTTTTTCGAACCGGGCCGCTTTCTTGTGATGGGGGTAATTCCCGGGAATCAGAAAATAAGCGGCCACGCAGACACTGGCGATGGTGATCCCATGAAGCACAGGGCCTCGTTGAATCAGAAGCTCGAAAGCTCCGGCTAGGAAGAGACAGAGTAGCCAAAGCAAAGGGATCGCGTAGACCGAGATATCCGGAATATTGTATTCGGTGAGCCACAAAAGGTGCCCGAGAGAGGCAATGAAGAGCACCCAAAAGCTTTTACCCCGGCCAGGCGAATTAGACTGAAAGAGCTGCAGCAGACCGAGGGGCACCAGGAGAAGAATCGGCCCGAGATCGTTCCAGAATTGTCGGGCAAAGAGAGGCAGTCTCTGGGTGATTACGTCCTGCCAACCAAACGCGAACATCAAGGAACGATAACGTTCGCCACTGACGAACTCGATCAACTGGTCAAAGTTCCGAACTCGATACTCGAGGTAGAGGGAATCAGAGGAGGAAGCCCAGAAGAGGTAGGCATATTGACTCGCTCCCAAAAGAATCGAAAGGAGGATCGCCATGAGGGGCAGAGGGCGAAAAACCCTGCGGTAGTCACCCACGAAGAGAGCTACGACGAAACTCGGCAGTAGGGTGACCATCGTGAGGTGGTTGCCAAAAGCGAGTGAATAGACGAAACACGCGCCGACGAAGCTCTTGAGGCGGTTTTCTGTTGTCCACCCAAGAAGAAGATAGATCACTATCGAAAAGAGGGCAGCGTTGAGACCGTAGACCTCGGCGATAACAAATTGCGACCAGGGTGTCTGACTGATTCCAAAGAGTAACGACGCGAGGGCACTGCTCGATGTGCTCAGGCCCAGCCTCCTGCTGCTACGGAAGAGGAAGTAAACAGAAATTGCTCCGCAAAATGCAGAAAATGCATTGATGCGCCAGGCTAAGTCTCCCCAGGGCAAACGAGCAATGGGGGCCGTCAAGAGAATGTAAAGCGGGTAGCCAGTTGGGTGGGTCATTCCCAGGAACCTCCCGAGAAACTGGGCCTTGGTGATGTCACCAAATTCATGCAGCCCCGGCAGAAGCGTTGCGAGGTAAAGGCAGGCGAAGAGCAACCCAATGAGCGCGCCAAGCCACTCAATTTTTTCAACTCTTTGCAGTCGTTTCTGCATCCGCCGCTGCTACCATAGGTCGGTCACCCCGGAAACTGGGCGACGTTGACTCTCTCAGGAGATACAGATGACTTATTTGATCAAGACTTATTTTTCGTTTCCGACCTTCGCTCTCGCCTTGGGCGTGTGGGTTGCTGGCTGCGGTGGCAGCTCCTC
>JAKVCH010000116.1 GCA_022447485.1 Polyangiaceae bacterium
TCTACACAGCGCGACAGGGCTTTCCGGTTGAAATTCAGGCACAATGGGTGCGGGCCTGCCGAGAGCTGGAGAAATTGGCCCAGCGGTTGAATCACACTGAACTCGCTGAGCGTGCCAAGAAGGCTGGAGATGAATGCAGTGAGCAAATTCAAACTAGATTTTGGTGTCAAGAGACTCAATACCCCTACGATTGTTTGGAGTCTGGTGTAGATAATACCGATAGCATAGGAGATGCATCGATTCGTCCGAACGCTTTGATTGCTCTCGCAACGGCACCAGAAATATTCCCCGGGCGATTAGCTGAAGAAATAGTGAATCGCGTCGAAGAACACTTGCTGACGGAGAGGGGAATTCGCTCGTTGGATCCTCGTTCTCCGCGCTATATCGGCCATTGCGGTGACACCCTGGAGGAGAGACGAGCCGCTAGCCACCAAGGCACCGTTTGGGCCC
Source organism: Polyangiaceae bacterium (assembly GCA_022447485.1). GTDB lineage: Bacteria > Myxococcota_A > Polyangia > Polyangiales > Polyangiaceae > NIC37A-2. Next base: position 451 of record JAKVCH010000116.1, read on the forward strand.
ATTTACTTCTGTATTACGTGCGGGCTCGACTAGCGCTGCGACCAGACGATGCCGAATGGCTAACAGACTTAGTGGTTGAGTTAGTCCGAAGCAGTCGAGCTTTGGGTTATATTGCGCAATCTGCTGACGGTGATTCGCCGCATCAACTGAGAGGCAGCCCTACCTACGCATTAGCAACCGCGCTCATACTTGAGGTTCTGGTTGATGATTTGGGTATCGCATCACGCGAAGACTTATTGTTCTCTGGCGATGCCTCTGAGCAGCCCAGCCACCTGAGCAGCCCAGCCTCCTGAGCAGCCCAACCACCTGAGCAGCCCAGCCACCTCTCTAAAGCATCTCGCTCAATCTTCTCATAGCGATAAGACCAGGCTTGATGAAGCGCGGGCTGGGCCGAGCGAGCATTAGTCCCCGCTCATGTACGAAAGTAGACCGTTTTCAGTCGACAAGACGAGCTCTGTATTTGGGTCGATGGTGCGTTCGTAGGCCTCAAGACTGCGACTGAAGGCGTAAAACTCAGCATCTTTGTCAAAGGCAGCAGCATAGATGGCCGTACTTTCGGCATCGCCCTGGCCGCGGGAGATTTGCGCACTCTTATAAGCTTCGGCGAGGCGAATCGTTTTCTCCTTATCTGCCTGAGCGCGAATTTCCTTTGCTTCTTTCTCGCCCTCGGCGCGATATTGTTTTGCGATTCGATCACGTTCAGCGCGCATTCGTTTGAAAACCGACTCCTGAACCTCTCGGGGGAGGTCGGCGCGCTTAATGCGTACGTCGACTAACTCGATACCAAAGGTTGTCAGGTTTTGGCGCGCCCGTTTGGCGACCTCCTGCATCAATGGTTCGCGGCTGCCGCCAATAATATCGCCAAAGTTATGGCTGGCGATTTCTCTCCGCAATTCGCTGTTGACGATATCGTCGATTCTTGCCTTTGCGCCGACCTCATCGCGCAAAGTCTTATAAAAGACGAGAGGATCTGTCACTTTCCAGCGGCTAATCGGGTCTGCCAAAAGCCTCTTCTTATCCAGGGTCAGGTATTCATCGGCGCGAGTGTCTGAGCCAAGGATACGCCTCTCCATGCGGTGCACTGTATCTGCAAAGGGGACCTTGAAGTAGAGCCCGGGTTCGGTGGCACTTTTCTTGAACTCGCCAAAGCGAGTAACGATTCCAAGCTCGTACTCCTGCATGATGAAGATGGATTGCAGACCGACGAATAGTACGAATGCAGCGAGAAAAGAGAAAAGCTTCATCGTGATGTCCTTTCTGTTTGACGGGAAGAGGGGGCGCCCGCTGACTGGGGTGGTTTACGCGAGCGTTTCTTCGCAACGGCAGCCCGCTGCCCGATTTCTAAGAGTGGAAGAGTCGAGCCGGGCAGTTTGGCGTCGAGAATTGTCTTTTGGGGCGTGCTCTTTAAGACATTCTCCATGGCTTCCAGGTAGAGACGTTCCTTCGTGATCTGGGGAGCTTTCTCGTATTCAGCGTAGACTGCGTCGAAGCGTTGAGCATCGCCTTGGGCCCTTAAAATACGCTCGGTCTTGTAGGCCTCTGCATCGAGAATTTGTTTCTTCGCTTCTCCCAGGGCGCGAGGCAAGATATCGGCCCGGTAACCCTGGGATTGATTGATGAGTTCGGCCTTCTTTTCGCGAGCACGGACGACCTCGTGGAAAGCATCACGTACTTCTTCTGGTGGGTCGACGCTTTGCAGTTTCACCTCGGTGATTGTCATCCCGCTCAAGTAGGCATCCATGAGCTTCTGCAGGAGCTCACGCGTTTCGGTTTGCACGGTACTTCGGCCCGTGGTGATCGCTGCGTCGATCGTTGTTCGTCCAATTACACTTCGCAACGCGACTTCGGCTGTGGCTCGAAGAGTGGCCTCTGGTTCAGCCAATCGAAAGAGGTATTGGCTGGGGTTCGTCACGCGGTATTGAACAATCATATGGGCATCGACGATATTTTCGTCGCCCGTGAGCATTTGCGCCTCTTCGGCGACGGCTTTATCGCCGCGGAAACCCACCTCCATACGTCTTACGTTCTCGACATTGACTATATTGACCTCCTCAATGATGGGGTAGCGGAAGTGTAGGCCAGACCCCCGTCGGTCCACTTCTTTGCCAAGTCGCCTGACGACAGCGACCTCCCCAGGGCCCACCTGGAAGGTCGAGCGATAGAGAGTGATTCCAAGAATCGCCAGGAGTAGGAGAGGAAGAAATCGCGAGGAGCTCTTCCCAAATTGATTCATCACTTCTGCAGTGACATCGGCAGGATTTTTGGGTTTGGCATTCATCAGATTACGGGAGAGCTAGAGGTGCAGGATCCACAACAGGAAGGATGAAGTAGGTGTGCGAGGGGTGCAAGTGATTTGAGGCAGCCCAAGGATATATGCTCGGGCTAACTTTATTGAGCTGAGGTCATGAAGAAACCCAGCGCTAGGCAGCTTGTTAGTGTCTGACTCGCCAGTTACCGGGGTAGGTTTTTCCCAACTCATCACAAGTCGGGTCTGTGATGACCAATTCGGGTTGAGCGTCTTGGGAGTGGAGGATGCAGTTTTGGCGGAAGGTTCGACCAAAATCGAGAGCTTCTTGTCGTTCGATGCCGTGAACGAGCCAGGATGGCTCTCTCCATGAGGCATCAGGGTCGTCATCGAATCCAACACAGGCTTCTACGCGGTAACAGCCGAGTATCAGCAGGTCGCGCATCACGAGATGCCTCTGTTCATTCACTCTTCTCGGCAAAAGCATGGAGCGAGGGTTGTAAGCTGTTAGAATAGCAAAGTTACTATTGAGGATTTTAGGCAGCGTTGACTTATCGTTAATGGTTTCACCATCGATGGAAGTACGAATCAGCCCATCTGAGGACGGAAGCTCGTAGATTGTACTAAAGTAAGAGCGGAGAAGGTTCTGATCCATAATATTCTTTGACTCCCACGAGAGCGGGGCTTTTGGCCAGTGCTTGTTGAATTTAGCTTAATTTTTGTGAAATAATTCACCTGAGGAAGGAGTTGTGCACTCAGTCGCTCACCTCGAGCTCCTCGCCGCCAGCGAAGCGATAACCGACTCCTCGGACGGTCAGGAGGTGTTCGGGTGAACCCGTGTCGACTTCTAGTTTTGCTCGTAGCTGTAAGAGAAAGTTATCGATGGTACGCAAGGTCCCATAATGGTCGGGACCCCAAACCTTTGTCTGAATATCTCCCCGGGCGAGAACTTCTCCCTGGGCTTCGACGAGGCACCACAGAACATCCAATACGGTGGCGGTGAGTTCGATAAACACACCATCGCGGTGCACCTCTCGACTGCGGGCATCAATGGATAAACTGCCCGCTCGAACGAGGCTGATTTTCTTTTTCGGTTGAGAACGCGCGATTCTGTCGCGGCGCAAAACTGCCTTAATTCGCGCGAGAAGCTCTGCCAAGCTAAAGGGCTTGGTAATATAGTCTTCCGCACCTAATTCCAATCCGAGAACTTTGTCTTGCTCGGAACTACGGGCGCTGAGCATAATCACAGGGACTGTTTTTTCAGCAGCCCGTAATCGTCGAAGAACTTCAAGACCATTCTCTTTCGGCAGCATGATATCAAGGATAAGCAGGTCAAACTCCTCGGAGAGGGCTAGTTCGAGTCCGGTCTGACCATCGTCAGCGGTACGGACCACATAACCTTCTGCTTCCAGGTTCATTTTTAGACCAAGGCTGATACTTTCATCATCCTCAATAATGAGTAAGCGGGCTGTGGCTGATTCTTCTTGCTTCATGAGGGGGACTCCTTAGGAAAAACGAGGGAGAAGGTGCTTCCTCTATCTAAGGTGCTTTCTAGACGAATTTGCCCTTGATGAGCTTTCATGACGTGGTTGACGATGGCTAAGCCCAGGCCTGAACCATCTTGTTCCCGAGCGAGTCGATCATCGACCCGATAAAACTTTTGAAATATTCGCTTTTGCTCGGAAGAGGGGATGCCAATCCCATTATCAGTGACGGAGATGTAAATATGATGAGCAGTCTCTGCGCATTCAAGTCGGACCTGGCACGGTGAGCCCCCATATTTTGCGGCATTAGTGAGCAAATTAAGAATAGCATCAGAAATTGCGCCGCGATCGGCTTCGAGTTCGAGGGTGCCTGGCGGCAAGGCAACGCTCAGCTCCACGTCTCGACGTTCCCTCATCGATTCGAACGCAGTGGCTGCAGACTGGATGATGGAGCGAACATCGGTATTGGTCTTATGATAATTGCGCCGGCCGCTTTCCATTTGCCCCCAATTCAGGAGGCGATCGATTAACTCCTGAAGGCGGGTTGTCTCTCGTTCTAGCGCTGCGATGCATTGCCCTTGAGCTTGTGAATCGTCGCGACGTAGGGATAGCGTCTCTGTAAATAGGCGGATGGATGTCAGAGGCGTACGTAGCTCGTGACTGACTTTGGATACGAAATCGCTCTGCAGGCGCGAGACGTTGGCTTCACGGCGAACAAAGACCCATACTAGAACGCCACCGGTGATGGTCGCCCCCGAGAGGGCCAGTACCAAAATACCCATCAAGAGGTTGAGCTCGATATCTCCGAGAAAAAGGAGAGCTACACCCAGAGCAAGTAAGAGAGCTGTGGGTAATACGATCAAGGAGACGAGAAGCAGAACGATTCTTCTGTACCCAAAATCCGCCAAATCCCGTGACCCCATACAAGAAGAATAGTGTCTATCCGACGGGAGCCCAGAAGATTTTCATGAATTCGATTTCGCTCTCGTTGGCATTGCCCTAGGTACAGATGAGTGCTCGAGAGTGAGAGGAAAAGGCTTTTGTGGGAAATATAAAGACACGGTTTTTTTTCCTGATTCTTTTGCTTCTAGTCGGGCTCTGGGGCAGAGCTTTCCTCGTTGATCGACTTATTGAAGAGTCTTGTTTCCGTTTGCACTTCATTACAGAGTCGTTTTCTCATCTTTTTCGGAAGGCCGAGGCTGTTCAGGATCAGGATTCCCTACCCACTCTATTCGTTGAAGAACAGATGGAAGAAGTGGTTGTCCCGAACTCCACGCAAAGAATTCCTTCTGTCGCTGAACAGGGGGGCGTCAATCAAGCTATTCCTTCGCCTCGAATTGCCTCTCGCCTCACGGAATCCGAAGCTCAGCAGGAAAGGGTAAGAGTACGAAAATTCACCCTAGCCAAGAGTCGGGTATTAGCTCTCGCGCGGAGAGGATTTATTCCCCAAGGAAGGGAGGTTCCGGCGGCGAATGGCTTACCGGCCGGTATCGCTTTGCAAGGAGTTGAGGGTGTACTGCCTGATCTCAAGAATGGGGATCGGCTTGTTGCGATTCAAGGAATAGCGACCACGAGTCAGGCTCAGGCCGTCGAATTGATTTTGGCTGCGCGTTCTTCAAAAGCACCGACCCTGAGGATAGATGTTCTCCAGCCGAGAGCCGGAGGCCTCCAGCGTTTGGAAATTCTCGTCGAACAGCCTTACTAGGCGGGTGGCGTGCTCCGTCTTTTCCCGACAGCGCAGGCGCAAGCGAGAGAATTTCTGATGGAATACAATAATTTAGAGGAAATGAGAGTCGGCTACTGGAGTGTGTCTAGGACGCTGCTATGACGCTTCAAGCTCTCTTGCGTGAGGGCTTCTTGAGGAAGTTTCGCGATGTCACGAATGATTGAATGTGTGAAGTTGGGTCGACAAGCTGAGGGTTTAGAGAAGCCTCCGCTCAAAGGCGACGTGGGTCAGAAGATTTTTGATCATGTATCGAAAGAAGCCTGGCAGATGTGGCTCGAGCATTCGAAAATGTTGATCAATGAGTACCGGCTTGATTTGACGAGCGAGCAGGGGCAGCAAATCTGGTACACCGAGATGGATAAATTCTTTTTCGGTGAAGGTTCGGCAGCTCCGCCCGATTTCGTGAACAACGAAAGCTGAGTCTGGAGTGCCCGTCGTTGCCCCTGATCGAATCGAGTTCGAGGGGCTGACGAGTTCAGAGGTCGCCGATACCCGGAGAGAGTGACCAGCGTGCGAACTCTAGCAGCTGAGCAAGCTCTGCATCTTGATGGCTTTTAAATTGCCCCCCGAGGTATTCGTGGAAGACTTGGAGCGCGAGGTAGGACTTTCGCTCCTTATCTTGGGCGGCGGATGTCTCTCCTGCTCTTTTCTGCGGAGCGCTTCTCGCCAACTCCCATTCAGCTTGCTCGAGAGCTGCCGCACGAAATGAACCCAGACGGGCTGAGCCGAGCCCTGTATTTTGGTAGGCGAGTGCGCTTGCGATATCACCGAAGACATCAAGGCCGGCTTCAGGCTTTTGTAGGGCATCGAGGATATGGCAAATACTGGCCAGGCAGAAGTGAGCAGCCAGTCCTCCGTAGCGCTCCACGACGTGATCCGCATGGTGGTCGAGGCTGGTGGCAGGCTCCTGGCGTTGCTGCAGGGCTTGCCGAATAGCTTCTCTCGTTTGAGCCTCAACAATTGGCAGAGCGGAAAAGATCTCGGCTCGTAGTTGACCGGCTTTTCGAGAGTCTGGTCGTGAGCGCCAGTCGTTGAGTACACGTTGCGCCTGTGACCAATAACTCAGTTGACTTTGAGGCAAACAGCGAGGCGCCGTTTGGCGAGGCAGGTGTCCGAGCAGGTGAATCCAGGCAGCATGTTCCTTGCTGTCTATTTTTAATTTGCGAGCAAAACGTTCCAAAAACGCCGGTGAGCGGCCTGAGAGTTCATCTTCAGGTGCAACTAATCTCAGGGGATGTTTGACCGGACGCGGCATTCAACACTCAGCGAGTACCCTCGTTACTTCGATGTGAAGTAAGATCAAGAACAACCCTGGGTAAAGCGATCAGCGTCGAGCCCCATGAGGTAGAGCATGGTATCGAGACGGTCATGGTGATCGAAGTTGGTATCAGAGAATTCTTTGAGCTTGGGTTTGGCTTGGTAGGCAATGCCTAAGCCCGCGGTTTGAAGCATGTCGATATCGTTAGCGCCATCACCGGCAGCAATCGTTTGCTCGAGGCGAATATTGAAAACGTGAGCCATATCCTTCAAAACTTGTGCTTTGCGCTGGGGATCAACAACGGTCCCGATAACCTCTCCGGTGAGCATGCCGTCTTCGACTTCTAATTCGTTGGCGAACGCAAAGTCGAGATCATATTTTTCTTTCAGAGCTTCGACAAAAAAGTCAAATCCACCGCTCACTAGGCCAATTTTCATGCCTAGCTCTTTCGTTGTTCGAACCAACTCGTCGGCTCCAGGAGTGAGCGTAAATGTCTCGCAAAGCGTGCGTGCCTTAGCCATCGATAAGCCGCGTAAAAGTTTGACTCTTTCGCGCAGGGCCTCTTCGAAGTCGAGTTCACCCTGCATTGCTCGACGAGTGATCGCTGCGACCTCATCTTTCACATTCATCATTTCCGCCAGGTCGTCGATGAACTCGCCTTGGACGAAGGTCGAGTCCACGTCCATACAGAGCAAGCGCTTATTTCGGCGATAGATATCATCGCGCTGTACGGCAACATCGACTCCTAGCTCAGTTCCAAGTTGCAGGACCTTTCTTTGAAGCTCTCGAAATTCGGCTCGCTTGAGCCCTTTGGTCGGCGTGGCCAGCAGTTCAATTCCTTTTAGCGAATCATTCCCTAAGGACTTGGCCTCTTGGAGCTGAAGATGTTCAGAGAGAAGAAGTGAGGTGCATTGGGCTAAGGCCGCTCCGTTTTTCAGATCACCTAAAATCGTGACAGAAACGCCTTCCGCTCCGAAAACTTGGTGACTGGTATCGAGGGGCCGTGTTTGACACTCAAGAGATAGCTCTCGGGCGAGCTTATGGAGACCTTCTTCGAGGGCGATGGAAGGCTCGGCGATCAGAGAAAGTACAATGCGTCCGTGGAGTGAACACTGGCGAAGGCTGATAATCTGGGCACGACTCGCATGGGCGAGGGCCGGCACCGACGCCAGAACACCTGGC
>JAKVCH010000117.1 GCA_022447485.1 Polyangiaceae bacterium
CCCTTGATATCATTGCCGTCATTCTGGGTATATTTTTCACGATTCGCAAATTGGATGCTTTTCATCGTGAGCCGAAGGAGTTTCCCCTTGTACCCGAAGCCGCGTTTCTTGATTGGCAGCTGCGGGAGGTGGCTGTTTACCGCCGCGCCTCGTTGGCCTGTTTTTTAAAGATAGCTCTTGATTGGGGCTTCCTTTATCTTTTCGGGAAACTCGTGCCCTTCGGCGTCTTACGGTTCGTGGGAGCCTCGATCGATATTTCTTGGCTCGTGGTCGTGATTTATAGCTTCGTGAAAGCGACAGCCCTAGCCAAAGAGCGTCGTCGGCTTGGGATTATTTTAGGTGGCTTTATGGTCAGTCCGAAAGAAGCTGCGCGGCGAGAGAGTGACGAAGCCGAGGAAGAGTTCGATGATGGCTTTGACTTTGATATTCAGGAAGCCCGTAAGAAAGAGCGTTTGCGCGAAGACTCAGAGGAGCCGAACTAGCGGTTTCAAGGAAGTTCTCTCGGGCTTCTACGTAGAGCGAGGGTGACTAATACAGCTCAACGTTTATTGATTCTTTTCGCGGTACGCTTGAATATTCGGCGTCATCATCGGCTGGGGAAGGATGGTTGTTCCCACGCGTCGATCGAGCCGATGATGCCAGCTTCTGGGCCTATCCAGAAGCCCAAGATGGCTCGTTCGGAGTAGGCCAAATCAAGCCCAAGGGAGGGCTGACTTGTATCTCGGTGCAGCTGGTCGCTTGAAGCTTTCCGGCCTTTGCTTATTCGTGATCTAATTTCGGACCAAGGCGCTGGCTGGAGGCGGTGAAGTTTCGCTGGGTCGATGGGTTAAACACTCATCAATTTTCTCTTTGAGATGGGAAGGTGCCTCTTTGGGTAAACGTGGTTTGCCCATGACATTCGTGAAGAGTCGGTCCCAGGTGACACCAAGCAAAGAATCACTTTGGTTGGAAAAGCTCAGCCAAACGAAGAGTGCTCGGCCTTTGACATTCACGAAAGGAACGCCCGCTCCGCGGTTGTGACGCCAGGCTCTAGAGTCGCGGGAGTTATTACGGTTATCTCCTAAGACCCAAAATTCACCCTCTTTGACTTGGTAGGGACCCTCGCGGACTTCAAGGCGGCGACCACCGACGAATTGAACAAGGTAGGCTTCGTCGTCTAAGTACTCAATGAAGAGTTCTGAATTTGTCTTGTAGCCGGATTGGTTGATGAATGAGTAGTCACCGACTCGGCAATGAGGAACTTGAAATCCGTTAATGATTGGAAAACCGCCCTCCACTCGGAGTGTATCTCCTGGCTGAGCGATGACTCGTTTAATATAGTCCTGCTTGGGGTGATTGGGGTTCGAATCAGGGTAGACAAAGACAACAATATCTCCTCGATCCGGTGGCAAGTCGCTCATCAGCCGGATATCGGTGAATGGCACTTTCGGGCCATAGGCGAATTTGTTGACGAAGAGATGGTCTTGAATCTGTAGGGTGGGGAGCATGGAGCCTGACGGTATTTTGAAGGCTTGCACGACAAAAGCTCTGAGGAGCAGCGCTACTCCGACAGCAATTACGATCGACTCGATATACTCGCGAGTTTCTCCCTTTGACCAAGGCGCAAGATGTCGCGTTGTGATCCCATCCAGCTCTTCAATTGCCTTTTCAACTTCCTCTTTCTGAAATTCTGATGCGCCCAATAACGCATCGAGCTTTTGCAGGGCTACCTCAATTTCCTCGACCCGCTTCTGACCCAACTCCGAGCGTATTGCTGTCAGGTGGCGGCGTAGGGTGCGCCGGGTATCGTCGCTGAGTTGATTGCCAAGATCATAGATCGAGCGAGATTCTTTCGAGAGGCCGGGACGCTCGACGAGTCCCAGGCGATCAGCCCAAGGAAAGTAGTAGCGAAATCGATAAAGCAGCAGGTCGAATAGAGCGAAGAAAAATATCAGCGCTGGTACTTTTTGATCACTGATCCAGAGTCTGAGACCAACGAAGGGCCCCTCAGGCAATGTTGAAGGATCCAGCGAAAGAACTGAAACGGCCCCTACGGCGAGCCCGAGAGGGAGCAGTACGAACCAGAGAAGCCCAGGCAACCAGCCGAAAAGTCGAAAAAGCACTGGCGTCTCATAGCCCGCTGGTGGCCGCTGACAAGGGGGCCCTCCGGAAAGAGGCTTTCCGGACCAGAGAGCGTCGCTCGTTCAATGGTGGGCTCCTAAAGGGCTGGGCCAACTTGAAGTAGGTAGTCGATGCGGGCCGGCAAATTGGCCAAGGGCTCAGATATAGGGGAGCTGGGTACAGGGTAGCGGAAAACTACGAAGTATTCGCCTGTCGGTACGGTTTTCCGCAATTGGAGTGGCTGTTCCCGCTGAAGATGGCTAGTGGCGACCAGCTCCCCTGATGGTAGTCGATAACTGGCCCCTGAAGTGATGTAGCCATCAAGTAGACGCTCCCCAGCTTGAGCCGAAACAATGCTCACTTCAACGCTTTCTGCCCCTTCAAGATGAAGGCTTAGAACAATCTCTTCTCCTTTTTCTACGGCAAAAGCGCCGAGGAGATCCGTCGTTGCAGGTGCAATTTCTGTTCGTCCATTGGCAATACTTGCATGAGCTGCGTGGCTGATCGCGAAGGGACGAAATGGTACTTCACCGGCCCCAACGAGTCCGAGAGAAAAGTCAGTGTAGCCGTCGTCATAGCGAATTGCGGTAAAGCCTCGATTTAACTGAGCCGCAATGATTCTTGCTCCGAGTTCTGCCTCGTCAACGCCCGAAACAGCAATGGCGGCCTCGGATAGCTTAGATTCGACCCCGATTAAGCGAAATCCAGTGGTGTCGATGAGAGTTGGGCGAAAGTAGACATGGAGTGCGTCCTCGAAGACTCGGAAGTCCGGTGCCAACTCGATGAGTCCGGGAGCCTCAAAGCCAATGCGCCCAGTGGCGCTCGTCCAGACGTAACCGCGTCCCGAAAAACGTACGATGATCTTTTCGTCGGCAAGGTCTTCAAGGGAGGTCGACTCGCACTCTTGTGCAAAGTAGCGACCGATCACAGGTTGATCGTCTGTCAGTCGCAAGGGCGTCCCGATTGTCGTGAGTTCTCGGCAAAATTGCTTCAGGGTGAATTTGAGAATGTCAAATCTGAGTGACTTGTTGCTGGCATTATTCACCACGCCGGCACCCACCACTGCTAGGGCGCCCTTCCCGCGATTGTAGGGGGTGCAGCGGAAAGAGAAGATGACCGCGACCAACAAGACTGTGGGAACCCGCCAGTGCCTTTTGGCGTTGCTGCCTCGTTTTTTAGGTGGGAATTTCATAGAGCTCTGGGTGATTGCATTGGGGAAGGATAGGGAAGGTTTCGCCAAGAGTGACTTCTCACCCAGTTTGAATGGATAAGCCCTCCCTACCGGCAGGGCTAGCTTTTTCAGGTTCAATGACAATCAATGCTTCAATAATACGGCGATATGCTCTAGTTTCATCTATGCAATGAACGCGACTGTACTAGGAGCCGGGGCATGGGGCTCGGCACTGGCCCTTCTCCTTCAAAATCGTGGTATTTCGACTTCTTTGTGGACTTGGCAACAAGATCATGCCGACGAAATGATCGCCTCCCGACAAAATCCATTTTTGCCGGGCATTGAGTTGCCGCCGGAAATGTCTGTGACGGCCAATATCGAAGAAGCGGTCCGAGGAGCAGACTATTTGGTTTTAGTCGTGCCTTCCCAAGCGCTCCGCTCGACTTTAAAAGCTGCGGCTCCTTTTCTCGGGCAATGTCGTGGCATCGTCGGTGCCTCCAAGGGAATTGAAGAAGGTAATTTATTATTGATGAGCGAGGTGGTGGAAGAAGTGCTCCAGGAACATAAAGTTCCGCCGCTACCCTTTGCTGCCCTCTCTGGGCCCAGTTTCGCGAAAGAAGTCGCTGTCGAGGTATTGACGAATCTCGTCGCGGCTTCCACTGACTTGCAATTTGCGGAGGACGTACAAGCCCTTTTCGCGACCGATTGGTTGCGCGTCTACACGAGTAGTGACCCGATTGGTGTCGAAGTGGGTGGTGCTTTAAAAAACGTTATCGCGATCGCTGCAGGGGCCTGCGAAGGCTTGGGCTTGGGGAAAAATACCCAAGCAGCGCTGATCACTCGCGGGGTGGCGGAGATGGCGCGGCTTGTCGAAGCAAAAGGAGGAGAAAGGCTGACGATGGCGGGGCTGGCCGGGATGGGCGATTTAGTTTTGACTTGTACCGGTGAGCTGTCGAGAAATCGAACCCTTGGGTTCAAGCTGGGGCAGGGACTCTCGGTTGAAGACGCCCTTTCTACATCCCAAGGCGTTGCGGAGGGTTATGTCACGGCCCAGAGCACTCACGATTTAGCAAAAAAGATCGACGTCGATTTACCCATCTGCGAGGCTGTTTATTCAGTGCTCTATGGTGAGCGCTCTCTCGATGACGCTCTGCGAGCGCTTCTTTCTAGGCCCTTGCGAAGCGAGTGGTGAGTAAAGTTGGCTGCCTTGCCAACTCGCTGACAGCTCCTCGCCCCGGCATCAAGGTTCTGGTAGCTTCGAACCTATCCCATGGCCACGGTTCGTTATTTCCCTTCCCAGGGCAGTCCTGTCTTGATTCCTTTGCACAAGCCCGTCTCGACCATAGGGCGGGCCGTTGGCAACGATGTCCATTTACCCGACGAGACAGTTCGGTCTCATCACGCACAGATTGTTTTTAATGGCCGTGACTTTCAGCTGGAAGAAGTTGAACGGGGGGCACCGATATCGATCAACGGGAAAAAGAAGAGACGTTCGCGTTTGGTTCACGGCGATCGAATTGTGGTTGGTGATGCTCAGCTCTCCTTCAGCATTTTTAGTGAGCTCCCTTTAGAGGTTGCTCCCGAGACCAGCAATATTGTCCAAAATGAGATTGCAGGATTTCGACGCCTACACGAGTTTTCTCAGCGCATCATGTCGAGTGAGAGCCTGGACGACTTATTAGAGACCTTGCTTGATACCGTTCTTGAACTAACGGGTGCGGCTCGCGGGGCAGTGCTGCTCACGGAGGTTGATGGCGAAGAAACACAAATTCAAGTTCGAGCAAGTCGAAACGTTTCTCCCGAATTACTAGAAGGGGAATCTCAGGGAATTAGCGACAGCATTGTTCGACAGGTGATCGAAACTAAAAAGCCGCTAATTGTTAGTGATGCTCTTTCTGATACCTCATTTTCTCAGAGCCAGAGCGTGATCGCGATGAAACTCTCCAGTGTCATGTGTGCTCCACTCCTGAATCAGGGCGAGGTGATTGGCACGATTTACCTGGCAAATGATGAGATAAAGAGTCTTTTTGCCCGTAGTCAGCTCGAGCTCCTGACTGTTTTTGCCGGTCACACTTCGATCTTGTTGACCAATGCGATGCTTTTATCGGCCTTGCGTGCAGATAACGAAAAGCTGGAGCATGAGTTAACAGATAAACGATTTGGCGAAATTATTGGTTCCTGTGCATCGATGATGGAGGTCTTTCGCAAGCTGCAGAAAGTTGCCCAAACCGATATCTCGGTTCTGGTGACCGGTGAGACTGGCACGGGTAAAGAGTTGATTGCCAGAGAAATTCATCGCCGTAGCGATCGGGAGCAAGGGCCTTTCATCACGGTGAATTGTGGAGCGATTCCAGAAAATCTGATGGAGTCCGAAATGTTTGGTCATGTGAAAGGAGCATTTACGGGTGCTGTTTCCAGCCGAGGCGGGCGTTTTCAGCAAGCCGATGGCGGAACTCTTTTTCTTGATGAAGTGGGAGAGCTTACGCCTCAATTACAGGTGAAGCTACTCCGGGCGCTGCAGGAGCGCATGGTGACGCGGGTCGGAGATAGTCGTCCGGAAAAGGTGGATATTCGAATTGTTTCTGCAACGAATCGTGACCTAGAAGAAATGATTGCTGATGGTACATTTCGAGAAGATCTCTACTATCGCCTGAATGTCGTGAATCTGTGGCTACCTCCCCTGCGAGAGCGCGCAGACGACGTTTTCATCATTGCCAAAGCCTTGCTCAGTAAATATGCCGATGAATTGAAGAGTCCTGTGAAGGGCTTTTCACCTCAAGCCTTGGCAGGCATCAAGAAGTACTCGTGGCCGGGTAATATCCGACAACTTGAAAATCGGATAAAGAAGGCTCTCGTGCTTTGCGAAAAAAATCTCTTGGGCTCAGAGGACCTTGATGTCGAAAATTCGGCCGTAGAGCCGCTTATGCCTCTCGAACGCGCGAAAGAGGAGTTTCAGCGGGGCTATGTTTTGGCTGCTTTGGAGCGAAATAATGGCAATAGGACCCAAACAGCTCGCGATCTTGGCGTCGATCCGAGGACGATTTTTCGCTACCTGGAGAGGGAACAGAACCCACCGAGCGCAGGCTGATACTCGTTCAGGGGCTGAAGTACTTACAGAAACTTGGCCCAGTTGCCTTGGGTAGGTCATTGGCAAAAGATGACCTCTGCAGGAATTCAGACTGAATTGGCGCCGTGGACGGAGCTACCTCAAGAAAATGGTCGGGTGACTGTGGTGAGTCCCTCGAACTTGGGCGCAATGGGCCAATGGGCGTTGGCTCGCAGTTTTCTCTGGGTTGAGCTGGAGGCGCCTGGGCCTGAATATCGGGGAAGACTTGATATTTTCATCGAAGAGGCCATCGAGGCGAGTCTATTGGCGCGAGGAGCAGTGCCTCCGGGCTTTCGGGCAACGACCGGGCTCGACGCTATTTTGAGCGATCAGCTGTATCGCGCCCGGCTCGTGGAGCTGAAAGGTATAGCGCTCGGCATCCCATCGCTTGAGGGGATAGCTAACCGCGGCCGAACGATCGACGCTGATGACAGTGCTGTCCTTCGTTGGTGGATGGCCGCTGCCGCTGAAAGAGACCTACGGTTGGTCGTAAGTGATGAGAATAGTACTCTCCGTGTTTACCCTTCGCCTGTGAGCTTTGAGTCTCTTTACGAGATTGCGCCCCAAAAAGTGACGCCACGACCACCGGCTCTCGATGTTGCCGCGAGCGTTGAAGCAATGGAGCTTTCCGACTTACCTCCTGCTGTCGAAGAAACCCTCGACTCTGAAGAGGCTCAAGGTTCAGGTTCTGAAGATGGAGAAAGTGCGCCGGTAGGGATGAGCGCCGCGTCCGTGGCAGAAAGCGCGCTGATAGCTTCTGCGCAAGGTCCTGAGACCTTGGAAGCTCCTGCTGAGGAAGTTGCCTTCTCTTTGGCTGATAATGTTGACTTACCCGATCTCGATAGAGCGCTGGGGCTAGGCGGAGAGACCCAGACAGAGCAAGCGGAGTCGCTGATTCAAGAAGATAAAGAGGAGAAGTTGGCTGTTCAGATAGAAGCAAATACTTCAGCTCTTGAGATGCAAAAAGCCTTGCCGGGCCAAGGAGAACAGTTAGCCATTAATTATTGTCCGGAAAGTACTCGCCGAACGGATGTACTTGAGTCTGCAGCGGCCGTGGTCGACTCTTTGGATGAAGCAGAGTTTCTGGATGAGTTCTCCGGGGAGCCCTCGGCATCTGCTCAGCCAGAGCTAGACGATACGGCAGCGGCCGAGAGTGCTCCGCTAGCTCCGACGCCATTGCCAACGAAGGTGATTGGGCGAGAAAAGTTTTCGGCTACCCTCGAGTCGTCAAACCCGGTCTTCGAAGAAGAAAACTCTTGCTCCGACGTTAACCTTTCCGTCGACTCGACTCTTGACTCAGATAAGGTGAATGATGATTTAAGCAGTCAGACGTCTCTTTCTCGCGCCGACCAAGGTGGGCACGATACCGGCTCAGAGACGCAGCCTGCTACTTCTCAAGCTAGCGACCGAGAGGATGCATTTGATGCTCTTGCAAAGAAAGAGTGGCGCTCTTGGTTCAACACCTTGGAGGCGGCGCAGGGACCCAAACCCTTATCAGTGATTGAGCGTCATTTTGTCACAGAATACACTCGCCTGCGGGAAGCTCGTCGCAGGGGCTGGGCCGATGAAAGAGTCGATGGTTTACTCAACTCTTGGAGCGGGGACTTTGAACAGAGTTATTCAGGAGCATTTGATTCTCTGCGGGTGAGGGGAAAACGACCGACTATGGTCTTAGATATTCCCGATGTAGCTGCCCGATTTGCTCGATTACAGGGAGCTCGGCGCACCCATCTCTTGATGGTGGACAGCCTGCGTTTTGATCTTGGCCTCATGGTGCAGGATCGGTTACGCGGACAAATTGATGCCGCCCTTACGGAACGCCTTCTCTTGTGGTCGGCCTTGCCATCTGTAACGAGCTATCAACTAGAGTTGATCGGTCAGGGGGCCAGTGGCTTAAAAGAAGCACCCAATGCCGATGCCGAAGATGTGCTG
>JAKVCH010000118.1 GCA_022447485.1 Polyangiaceae bacterium
CGCTCGTTCAATCACAAAAAGGGCTCTCAACGGGACCGCCCGTCCTCTTCCAGGTAGAGCAGTACGATAGCCGAAGAAAATGCACGTGATTGTCGCCAGCCAGGGCAAGAGCAGGAAAGGCCATCTCCAGCCCAATTGCTCGACAACCGATTGAAGAATAGAAACCCCGCCGTTCTTTCGAATTACCCACACAAGGGCTGTGACTGCGACGAGCGGTCCCAACCATCTTTTGATCTTGTTCCACGGTCGTGGCGGTGGCAACTCAGAGCTCATTGGGAGGCCTATAACCGCTCGCAAAACCCGGAGCAACAAGCCGCATGCATTCTGCCGGGAGGGAAAAACACGAGACTCTGGGAATGAAAGTTCTTCTTGAGCAACGAGGAGAACATCCGGGGATGGCGATCAGCGCGCCAATACCTCAGCGTAAAGCAATGCAACTCGAACCTCGCGAGGTGTAATGCCAAGCTCAGTGGCGATAGCTTGTTGGGAAGCTTCGCGGCCTTCCGACTTTAACTTCCTAGCCATCATCAAGACCCGCTGCAGCGCCTCTTTGAGCGAAGCGCCTGTGGCGTCACCAACCTCGTGCCCCTGCTCTTCGAGCCAATGAATCAGAGCATCTATTTCTTCATAGCTCGCCTGATCTGTACCGATCGCCTCTCCCAAGGCATCAATCGAAATAAAGTCTCTACTCATGTCGAGACGCTTGGATATCTTCTGAACGAAAGCCATCAGGTGCTGGGAGTTCGTCATGAATACCCCCGACTACCGGTAATAATCTTGGCGGCCTCTTGAGGTGAATAACCTAAAAGGTGGGTTAATTGTGCCAACGCACTTTTCTCCCCCGAGGTCTCTAACCCATCAGCTTGAATCAATAGGGCACCATTACTGAGAAGAAGAGCCCTATCTTCGTCTGACATTTCGCTCACAGGAACATCCTTGCTTAGAGATCGCGGAGTGCGGGCCCACTCCAACAATGCTAGTTCCTCCGATTCTGTGGCGTCAAAGTCAATCAGCAGACCTTCTACAACAGCCGCTTCCGAGCTTGACATTTGCCCGTCCGCCCAGGCCAAGGCAATCAGCGACTTAATAATATTCAACTGCGCGGGTTTCATCATCGGAAAATGATACGCCTTCGGGAGAAGGTAAGCCAATCTAGAGAGCTGGATTCAAAATTCAGCCAAATGACCGGTGTGATCCTCGGCGATTCGCATGAAGCGGGATTCTCGATGAGTTCGAAAAGGCGCTCTTTCAAAGGGTGAAACTGACTACTTCGAGCCGAAATCATTTTCTATAAACCGAATCACGCTGTCTTTCGCATGATGTTCCACGACTTGATCCGCCAACCCAAGCAATTCAGGAACGGCGTTTTCGACTGCGATGGCCCGGTCAGCATGCTCCAACATCAGTAAGTCATTGACGTTGTCGCCGAAAGCGACCAACTCATGGTCAGGAGCAAATTTTTCTCGCAAGGTTTTCATCGCGATATGTTTACTGGCATTGCGGTGGTGAATGGTCAGCCACCAAGTATCACGGGAATACTCGTTTTCGTAACAATAGAGCTGCAATTCGTCGCCATAGGCTAATTTCAGTTCATCGTGTAGGGAGCGAATCTTGGCTTCTCCTTGATCCATCACAGTTAATGAGACAACTTCTTCCTGCATGGTGCTGCGCAAGTCTCTCGTCTGTCGTAAGCGTGGGTCGCCTGCTGAGCGTCGACGATTTTCGTACCAAACCATGCCCGGATTCTGAAGCTCGTCGTAATGCAAACAATCTTCCTCACCATTGAAACTGCAGACGAAGGGGCGTTGCTGCGCTAGACGCACTCGATCAAAGATCTCCTCCCCCAAGGCTCGCCCCAGGGAATTGATCTCCAGATGCTCCCCCGTTTGATAGTCGGTCAAAAACGCCCCGTTGAACTCAATGATCGGTAGTTGAAAAGGAATATCACCAAAGAGTTTGGTGATGGAGAAATAGCTCCGGGCACTTGCCACTGAAAACGCAATTCCTTCTTGCAATAATTTCAAGAGACCTTGGCGCGTGCGTTCGCTTAATTCACCCTTGTGATCGAGCAAAGTTCCGTCGAGATCAGAAAGATAAAGAGAAGAGGGCTTTTTCGGGTTATTCACGGCGCGGAGTCTACTCATCGCGCCTCTTGAGGCGAGTAAAATCGCCCAGTGCTGCCGCATCTCTGCGGCAAATACTACGCCAAACGCACCCTCAACCAGACAATGCTGTTCCGAAGAGGTGGCTGAGCCGTTCAGAAGAGTTGGCTGAGAGGCTCATGCTGATCTATGCGAAAGGCACCATGACACAGCTCAAAGGATTCCGCAGCCGCACCTCAACCGAGGGACGCAATATGGCCGGAGCTCGCGCTCTATGGCGAGCCACTGGAATGCAAGATGAAGACTTTAAAAAGCCCATCATCGCAATTTCAAATAGCTTCACCCAATTTGTCCCCGGCCACGTGCACCTACAAGATGTAGGACAGCGCGTGAAAAAGGTGATCGACGAAGCCGGCGGCTGGGGCGTTGAGTTCAATACCATCGCAATCGACGATGGTATCGCCATGGGTCATGACGGCATGCTCTACTCCTTACCTAGTCGGGAGCTAATTGCCGACAGCGTTGAGTACATGGTGAATGGCCATTGTGCTGATGCTCTCATCTGCATTTCAAATTGCGACAAGATCACTCCCGGCATGTTGCTTGCGGCCATGCGGCTCAACATTCCTACCATCTTCGTATCGGGTGGCCCGATGGAGGCAGGCTCAGCTGAAGGCACTCACGATCGCGACGGTAATGTGATTCGTCATAAGCTCGACCTAGTCGACGCCATGATCGCAGGGGCCGACGATAAAGTCAGCGATGAAGACGTGGCAAAAATGGAACGCTCCGCCTGCCCGACTTGTGGCAGTTGCTCGGGCATGTTCACCGCCAATAGCATGAACTGCCTCAACGAGGCCCTCGGACTGGCCCTGCCCGGTAACGGCACTCTCTTGGCCACCCATGCGAAGCGTTGGGAGCTCTTTGAAGCTGCGGCTCGCCAGATTGTTAAGAATGCAAAGGCCCACTACTTGGACGGCGATGACTCCGTCTTGCCGCGTAATATCGCAACGTTCGACGCCTTCGAAAATGCCATGACTCTCGATATTGCGATGGGCGGCTCAACGAATACCATTCTCCATCTCCTGGCTATCGCCCGGGAGGGCGGTGTTGACTTCACCATGAAGGATATCGATCGGCTTTCGCGAAAAGTACCGTGTATTTGCAAGGTCGCCCCAGCCACACAAAAGTATCATATCGAAGACGTCCATCGCGCAGGCGGCATCTTCACCATTCTCGGGTCATTAGCCCGAGGCGGGTTGCTTCATGAAGCCGTCTCCACCGTTCATTCAAAGACCCTTGGAGATGCAATTGCGGCTGAGGATATTCGCAGCAAAACGGTCAATCCAACGGCGAAACAGCGCTCTCTTGCTGCCCCGGGTGGGGTCAGAACCAAGGTCGCCTTCAGCCAAGATAAATACTTCAAAGAACTAGATGAAGATGCGGTGGACGGCTGCATTCGAGAAGTGGAATCTGCGTACAGCAAAGAAGGCGGTCTCGCCGTGCTCTTCGGAAATATTGCCGAAAACGGCTGCATCGTGAAGACCGCAGGTGTCGATGAGTCAATCTGGAAGTTCACCGGTCGCGCCCGAGTTTTTGAATCTCAAGATAGCGCCTGTGCCGCAATTCTCGACGATCAAATTGTCGCTGGAGACATTGTTGTCATCATTTACGAGGGACCCAAAGGCGGCCCTGGCATGCAGGAAATGCTCTACCCGACCAGCTACCTCAAGAGTAAGGGGCTTGGAAAGAGCTGTGCCTTACTCACGGATGGCCGCTTCTCGGGCGGGACCAGCGGTCTATCGATTGGCCACGCTTCTCCGGAAGCCGCTGAGGGTGGTGATATTGCCCTCGTTCAAGAAGGAGATCGGATCGAGCTCGATATCCCGGCGCGCAAGATCGAGTTGGCGATTACGCCTGAGGAACTCCAGCAGCGCCGAGACGAGATGAAGTCGCGAGGGGCATGCGCTTACACGCCAGGACCTCGAGACCGGAAAGTCAGTGCTGCCCTCCGAGCCTATGCTGCCATGACGACAAGCGCCGATAAGGGTGCGATTCGCGACGTCTCTCAACTGGAAAAATGAGTACCCATCGCTAGCCTGGTCCCTGGGCTAGCGATTCCAACGCTTGAGGCATCTGCAGGGCAAATTGCGCCCAGACTCCTCAACACAGGGGAGAGTTGAGCTGACCCTCCAGGTCCGACTTTCGGGAGAGCTTCGCCTGGGAGACGAAGGCGACCGCCTGCTGAATCACGTGATAATCTCGTAAGATGCGCCGGTGGCCCAGTCCGTAAGTTTCGACAAGTCGGGCTCCCGGCCAGGACTGCTCCAGAGCGCGACTATGGTCGATGCTCGTGCGATAATCTTCATGATCATGAATCAACAGTAATGGCGTGCGTAATTTCTTGCCGACTAAATGAAGATTCATCTCGTCACGGTGAACAGAAAGCCTTTTCTCCAATTCACCAAAGGCATCATCGAGAAGTCTGAGAGACACTCCGGTCCGCTGAGAGAACTCACTCATTCCAGCCTCGAGAGACGGCAAAGGCGCGATCATCACAGCTTCAGCGATTGCTAAGCCCTGTTGTTGAGCGTACGCCAGGACCGCTGCGCCCCAAGAATGGGCAATCGCGGCTTCAAAATGGCCAAAGTAGCGCTCTACAGCTAAAAGAGCCTCTTTCGCCTCGCGAATCTAAGTCGTTCGGCCTTCGCTGCCACCATGAGCTGGTAGGTCAACGACCACAACCGAATAGCCGCGCTCGACCAAAGGGTCGACAAAGGCTGCCATTTGCACGCCAGCCCCGCCCCAGCCGTGGACGAGTAGAATTTGTGGACCGCTACCATATTGCAAGGCACGCACTTGACGACGCCCCTGCACCATCACCTCATGACCTTGAGCCCGAGGATCCTTTTCCTCTTCGGGTCGCAATCGCCCGTGCGGAGTTTTTAGACTACGCGCAACTACCGAACGATTCACCATCGGAACCTTGAGCAATAAGTGAGTTAAAGGTGAAAGTGTTCCAAAGCGCTGCGCTTGAGAATTCGACATGATAATCCTTTCAAGGGGTGAACCGCATATTGCGGAGTAGTTCTTGATAACGAAGACTTTCACTCACCAACTGTGATCGGTTCAGGAGCGAAGCAAATGACTCTTCGGCACGAGCTCGCGCGTCGTCTTCTCGTAAAAGGCGCGACTGATGGTGAAACGAAAGCATGATGCCATGAACGTCAAAAGCGACTTGTTCGGCATCAAGGTCCGGGCGAAGGTGTCCTTGCTCTTTTGACAATTCTACCGCTCGCGCAATCACCGCTAGCCATCCTTTTTGAATGGTCACAAGCGCATCGCGTACGCGCCCATCTCGATCATCCCACTCCGAGGTGGCAGCGACGAACACGCAGCCTCCAGGGAGAACACCTTGGTTCGACCAGTTGAGCCAGCCTTCAAACAGCCCGACCAAGCGTGGAAGCCCCCGAGGCTGTCGCAATGCTGGTTGAACGACATATTCTAAGAAAATAGACGCTGTCTTCTGTAAGACTTCGACCTGCAGCTGTTCTTTCGAGTCAAAATGAGCGTAAAGACCGCTTTTCGATAAGTTGACCTCCGTGCTGAGCTGACCGATCGTCAAATCTCTCAAACCAAAGAGACTCGCCATCTCAACGGCCTTTTCGAGAATTCTTTCTTTCGTTTCAACTGCCTTCTTCACAAATTAAAAGTACGACCGTTCGTATAATTGTCAACAAGAAAAGTACGACCATTCTATTTTTAGTCCACTCTGGGCTCAGCCACTTAGTTTGACGCTATCTTTGATGCATCCAAACGAGCGAATTACATGAATTGGGACACAAAATCACCAAAAGCCGAAGCAAATCATTGCTCGGCTGATTCAGTCTCTAGGTTTCGTGCATTCCAGACAGGATGATCATTGCGTGAAGGCAACGATGCTCGTCAGGAGAGCAATGAGAGCTAGAGAAAGCGGGTGGAGCGATGGACGCCTTCGGCTACGACACTTGATGAGGTCGACTTCCGGCATTTCGCCCACTGATTCAGTTGATGGATTGGTTCAAAGAAAAAAGATCCAACTCACTTTGAGTGAGGAGGCATCTTCATCTCTTTGAAAACGACGTGCTTGCGCACGACGGGGTCATACTTTTTAAGTTCGAGCTTTCCCTGCTGAAGACGCTTGTTCTTCGTGGTGTAGTAGGTAAAGCCAGTGCCTGCTGATGAGACGAGACGGATGTTGTCGCGCATGGGACGCGGGAGTTATCACGCTCAGCGGCCTCGGGCAATGATCTTTTGATGATCGACATCGATTTCGCTTGACGAGTACCAGCAGGCATGGCTGACTCTCCGCCCCCCATGGATCCACTAGGGAGCCCGGCCGCCTTTCTGGCGTCAGCAATCTAAGCCAAATCTGGCAGAGATCCTCAACAAGACTCAGTCCTTGACCATTTAGGTCCAGGCCAAACTACACGAGCAGACATCATGTCAAAGCGTACATTTCAGCCAAGCAACACCAGTCGGCTCCGCTCTCACGGATTTCGCAAGCGCAATAGCACCAAGGGCGGCAAGAAGATTCTTACCAATCGTCGTCGTCGTGGGCGCGTTCGCCTCGCAGTCGGCACCTACAAAAAATAATTTCTGTAGCAGAGCAGACCGAGCGCTCGTAAGTCGTTAAGACTGTTTCTCTCAGAGACTCGTTCTTTGAGGCGAAGCGCGAGCGCCCTTGGCAGAGAGTATTTCTCCTGGAGGAATTCTCTCTGCCTTTCTTTTCTGCGCCAATCAGAGATTTTTTCGCTCGCGGACCTCGGCAGAGGCAGAGGCAGAGGCAGAGGCAGAGGCAGAGGCAAGTGTCTTTTCTTTCTCAGCTACTGCTCAAGTGCCGGGTTCTGAGTTATAGCGAGGCTCCTTATGCCCTCCCAAGGCTTCCGACCCGAGCAGCGCCTCAGAAAGCGTAGAGAATTCTTGCGCACTTCGCGGCTCGCAGAGCGCGTGGTCACGGCTCATTTTGTTCTCTTGGTCGCCCCATCTCCAGAATCGCTCGCGAACTTTGGCTCGCCTAGTTACCCTGATGGTAAGAAAACAGCAGCCCGTCTGGGGGTGACTGTGACAAAGCGAGTCGGCAACTCCGTACGACGCAGCAGGATCAAACGTATCGTCAGAGAGTCGTTTCGCCGTCATCAAGAACTTTTTCCAGCCGACACGGATATCGTTGTCATTGCCAGGAAAGACGACCCCCAGCTAAGCAGTGACGATGTCGTGAAAGAGTGGAAAAAAGCCGCAGGAAGGATTAAGAAGGCCTGTGACCTCTCCCGCCAAAAGACCAAAAGCAATGTCTAAAGGCTTGATCTCCCGGGCAATCACTTGGATGCTCCTTGAGTTCATCCAATTCTATCGTCTTTTCATCAGTCCCCTCCTAGCGCCGAGTTGTCGTTTTTACCCAAGCTGTTCTGAATACGCTCAAGAGTGCCTCTCGACGCACGGTCCTTGGCGCGGTACCTGGCTCGCATTGCGAAGAATTAGTCGCTGCCACCCCGGCAACCCAGGCGGTCACGACCCTCCACCTCCTTGCCCCCATTCAACTTCTCCTTCCAACGAAAAATAGTTTTTCGTCAGAAGGCTCCACCATCAGCTGTCTGGTTTTTAAAAGACACCATTAGCGGTCTCCTCGTCGAGACTCCCAATTGAACTCAAAGAATTATGGAACGCGGAACTCGCTTTCTCATCTTCATCACGATCTTCGGCGGACTCTATCTCTTCTTCAACAAGAAGGACGATACAGTCGATGTGCAGCCTATTGTACGCAAAGAATTGATCGTTGCGAAGAATACCCCGTCGACTTCGAAAACATGTGACCTATGGACCGAGGAGTACCATGCAGTGGTCGCCAGTCGTGGTGCTGTGATCGAAAAGCTCGAGCCCCTCACTGCCAAGTACCGCAAGGATGGTGAGCCAACTGAGCTGGTCACCACAGGCTCTTCGACTGAGTTCAGTCCTCTCTTTACCGACTTCAGGACTCCCGCAAAAGCCGATGATGGGAAAGATTGGTTGGTACGCCAAGAAATTCAGAACTACGAGATAGTTAAGAGCAGCCCCACCGAATGCGAATTACGCTTTCGAGATGACAGGGTCGAGATCCTCAAAAAGTACCGCGCTCTCGAAGCGCCTTACGGTATTGAGATGACGACAAGCGT
>JAKVCH010000119.1 GCA_022447485.1 Polyangiaceae bacterium
ACATCCCTCTCGGAGTCGGACCCTATGATTTTTACGGCGTTGCCTGCGGAGCCGAAATTGGCAATGTCTATCGCCTGAAGGAGGGCGAGAAGAGCGACAAGATTCGCTTTTCGACCACGATTGGGCTGCGCTACGCTTATGGCGTCGGAAAAGTGGGCAATGTAGAGATCCCTCCCTTCTACGACTTGATAGAAAGGATAGCGACAGGGCAAGAGGAAACGGTGGTTTATGGCGAATCCAAAGCCTATGCCCACGAGGTCACGATCAACATCGGGGGCGGGCTCTACTTCTAGGCTTGAGGGCTAGGCTTGAGGGCTAGGCTTAAAACTTAGGCTGTCGTTGTCGGGTGAACACCTTACGTTGGATGAGCCTTTGGATTCACCAGGGCAAATGAGTGATCTGGATACCGTTTAATCGGTCATTTTGATCGGGACCATCTCCCATCTGACCAAACCTATCTGAGCCACTGCAGGCTACCGCCCCCCGACCATCGAGCAAACAGCGGTGAGTCTGCCCACTCGCTATCGAAACCGGAGTCTCAATCACCCCATTCAGTGGAAAAGCATTCAGAACAAAGCCGCCGCCAAGATTGCTGACGAGGGTGCCGTCTGCCAACCAAGCCCAAACCTTTGCTCGCCACCCTACGTGAAAGTCGACCACATCGAGGGTAGAGTCGGCAACCAAAAATGGACTTCGGTAAAAGTTACCCAGAGAATTCGCCCCCCAGCAGGCCAGGTTATTTGACGTGGTGAAGGCACAGTTAAATCGACTTTCTCCGGAAAGCGCGACTGCATTATTCGTGAGCAAATCACCAGCCAGAGGCGACATCGGTTCATCAAATTGCGTTTGGGTGGTCTCACCGATTCCCAGCGAACCAGTATTCGCGCGCCCCCAACAGCTCACCTGATTCGAAGTCAGCCGAGCACAGCCGTAGTCATCACCGGCCACCACCGTTAACGCATTTTTGTCGACAACGCCTCGCTGAACGAAAACCGTCGACGCTGCGTCTGAGCTCTGAGCCGCGCCATTGCCCAAGCGCCCAAAAAATCCGTTCTCGCGACCCCAGCAGGCGACATCACCATCGTCTAAAACAGCGCATCCACCGTAGCGGCCCACATCGAGGTCCACAACAACACGGTCATCAATCACTCCTCCTACCTTGGTGGGATTGAATTGATCGTCAGTAAGATCTGGACCGTTACCAAGCCTGCCGTAGGTGTCATCGCCCCAACAAAACACTTCGCCCGTTTCAGCTAAGGCGCACGCATAGGCATCTTCTGCATCGGACGCCGTTGTGAATGCGTCGGAGGAAGAGGCCACGATTTTCAGCACGAGATGCCCGACTTTATCGGCCAGGAGATAGCGGGCAGGACGATCCTTTTGCCCAGCTGTATTGGTCACCACATGACCCCAAGCGAAAACATCGCCGCGATCAGACAGAGCGTAGGTACCGTCTGATGTACCAGTCAGAGCAACGGTTTGAGAGAGTTCGTGCTCAATATTTGAAGGCTCAAGAAGAGTGGTTTCCTCTCTGGCTGGGTCGGCTTGTCCGAAGAGGTTCCGGCCCCAGCACGACACGCCCCCCTGTTGGCGCAGCACACAAGTGCTGTCAAATTTGGCGCTCATGTCGATTACAGGGTTGCTCCCACTTGCAGCAATAATTTCCTTCGGTTCATCGACGAGAACTGTGGTGCCGTCACCCACCTGCCCAAAGTTATTATAGCCCCAGCAATAAAGAGCACCACTTTCGTAGAGCACGCATGTGTGAGTCGTTCCGGCGCTTAGCTCGACAATAGTTCCACTTGGAAGACCATCGACGAGCTGAGGGGAATCGGCTCCATGAGAACCGCCCGAAACCCCATCGCCCAACTGACCGAATCGACCGTCACCCCAACAAGCCACAGACTGATCATCGCGAAGAGCGCAGGTATGCAGCGCTCCCACAACAACCTGGCGAATATTATCGTTGACAACGCCGCGCTCGACCAGAAGTGGCGTCAGCCTATCAGCAGAACTGGCATTCGAATTGCCGAGCTCACCATATTCATTGCGACCCCAGCAGGCCAGATGATGATCCTCTGTTAAGGCGCAAGCATGAAAGGTGCCGACGGCAACGTCCAGAGTGTTTTCGTCGACCTTATCATCCGTCAGTCGCGTGGGCTGCGTCGTGGCAGCTGAATCGCTCGAGCCCCGACCTTGTAAACCATTCGTATTCGCGCCCCAACAGAACAGGCGACCGTCGCTACGCACCGCACACGCAGCCGAAGGTCCAGTCGAGAGAGCGACAATCTTACCTTGGCTAATATTGTTCCGCGTGAGTTGGACTGGCTCCAGCTTCGGCGCACTCGGGCTCCCATCGCCTACCTGACCGCTGCTGTCATAACCCCAGCACGACACCCTCTGATTATTCCGAAGGGCGCAGGCAAAGGAATCACCAACAGCGAGATCAGCTACGCCACTACCTAAGTCTTTAAATGAAACGTAGCCTGGACGAAGTATCTGATTGGTATCCGAGCCTCTGCCCAAAACTCCAAGAAAGTTCCTCCCCCAGCAAACAACCCGACCACTGTTCAATGTCACGCAACTCGCCGAGGCACCAACACTTACCGCGATGGGCTGCTGACACTCCCCTTGGGAACAGCCCCAATCGCAGGCGTTCCCACACGCCCCGCAATTATCTGCACTGAAGCGCAAATCGGTTTCACAACCGTCCACAAGACTATCGTTACAATCCGCATAGCTTGGCTCACAGCTGGGCTTGCAGCTCTCCTCGCAGTCCATCGCTCCTCGGTAGACAGAGAGCGGGCAGCTGAGCCGAGAGTCCTCATCGTCGCAATCTAACTTGGGGAGGTTACCGCCAGAACAAGAGGCATCGACGGCCACGACCCCGTCGCCATCGCTATCTTCGGACACACCATCGCAATCACGATCGACACCATCGCAGAGCTCCTCTGTAACACCGGGGTTCCTAGTAGCATCGCTATCGTCACAGTCGTACTGTGGTTGCCCAACGAGATCATTGCAATCGGCAAAGCCATCGCCATCGTTATCTTCGCCAGGATAGTCGAGAAGGCCGTTGCAATCGTTGTCGAGGCCGTCACAAATCTCGGAAAACCCAGGGCGGCGGAGGTCGTTTCGGTCATCACAATCAACCCCAAATATTGCACGCCCCTCTAAATTGCGATTAGCACAGCGAGAATCGAAATAGCCGTCGCCGTCCCGGTCCGATCCCAAAGTGCTCGGGTCGCAATCTTCATCCCGCAACATCGCAGCCTCGATAACGTCACCGCTATCATCGGTACAAAACTCTTCGTTCCCTGGATAAACATTGGGATCCCCGTCGTCACAATCACTGCCACCGCAATTGATGCTTTCGAAACTATCGCCATCGGCATCGCAGATAATCTCGCATTGGCCCGTGTCTTCAGAACAGACTTCATTCGCCCCGCACTCAACGGCTTCGCCAGCGACGCAAAAGCCCTCCTCGCAAGCCTCGATCCCGTTACAGGCTTCACCATCATCACAATCGCTCTCGCTTGAGCACGGCACCCCGTCCGACCCAGAGGAACTGTCGAAATCCTCAGTCGACTTTTGGTCATCAGAAGTAGTCGTGCCGGAACAAGCAAAGCTAGAAAGAACCAAGAAGAGAAGAGAAAGTCGAATCTGTAATTTCATCGGGCTACCAAAAAGGTGACATACGAAGCGTACAGAAGAACTGCACCCCGCACCTAGCCAAGCGTCATAGCAGACTCAGCCAGGAGCGCGAGGGTTTCCCCCCAACAGCAAGCAAGCGCTCTCTTACTCAGCTCTTCAAGGCCCGGCACACGGCAGCGGTGGTGACCAATCTTTCCCAGAACCAGACGGGCCAAAGTGCTGGCTTGGATTCTGCTGAGTCCACCAATTCGCAGTATACTGAAAACCGTTCAAGCTGACGGTATCGCCTTCCCTAGAAGTCCCCGATGGCGACCAGGCTGGGGCTTCACAGCCGGAGGTGGAGGGAGGCGCATCAACACACGGACGAGCTAAGCTCCATGGCTGCCCAGCACCGTTGGCTTGCTCGGGATGACTTTGAGTCCACCAGCAAGGGAAAGTATTGCTTTTCGACAGCCGAAACCAGGTTCGGCCACTTAGCCAAATGTTAAGAAGTCAACAATTCAACTCAGCACCTTGAGGCGCTTCCGAGCCTGATCCCCAGCGGGAAGCTCAGTCTTTTGCATCACCTCAATGCGCGGACCCGGACGATCGCCTCGTTCCTTGGGGTCGAGGGTGTACTCTTCGAGCAAACCCAAACGCTGAACTTCGTCGAGTCCTTCGAACCCCCCCACGAACTGTCCACGGAGAAACACCCAGGGGATGGTGCGCTTTCCGGTGGAGGCGACAAGCTCTTCGCGGATCGGCCCACTACCGGGCAAGTCCAAATCGACAAAGCGAAAGTCTATCCCCGCACCTTCTAGCAACCGGCGACATCGGCCGGACCAGGGACAACTTCGCGCTCCGAATAGCTGAGCGGGTTGCCGCACATCGCCCAAGCTAAAGCGCTCTGCTAGACTATCGGGGGAGGTAGAAGACTGGCCGCTGCTGCCTCCAGCTTGCTGCGCTCCGGCAACCTCGGGTTCCTCCGACAACTTATCCTCGACAAATTCGATAGCTTTCACCAGCTGTGAGCTTGCCTCTTTCCAGGCGAATCGACCAAACTTCTTCAATAGAGCCATCTCGTCCTCGCATTCCTTGTGGAAGCAGCTGCTTAGCATCCGAATACGCTCCGAGGAAAGGGCGGCACTTTTCGGGCGCAACTGACCAACACTGCTGGCTACCGCTTTGGCTGTCTTCTGCTAAAGCTTCCGGTCAGAAGTGGCTTTCTTAATTCAAACACAGCGGAAACCCTGCCAAGCTCGGCTGCGAATTGGATCGTTGCCGGGCAGCATTCTGCTGGGAGCGCTCGCGTTGACTGGGTGACCATCCCCCACGGAAAAGGTCGAAGAGCCAAGCTGCCCCGACTCGAAAGAGTTTGCGAGCAATTCTTCGTGGAGCGTCCCGCGCGCCTGGAACGAGCTGCTACTTGCCTCGATCAGGAATGACCTGGCCCGTCCGACCGTACACGCCCGGAACTTATTTCATCTATCCGCGGTCATGTACGACGCTTGGGCCCTTTTTGAGGAAGGGGCACAACCCTACTTGGTGAATCAAACGCTGGGCGGCACTTCGTGTGTTCTCGACGAGAGCCTGGTGGCGGCCTTGGCAGATGAAGAGGCAAAAGCGAGCACCCAAGAGGAAGTCATGAGCTTCGCGGCGTTCGGGCTATTGACCCATCGCTTTCAAGGATGTTCGTTTACCCGGAGTTCTGCTCAATCGCTCATGCAGGAGCTGGGCTATACTTCATCGGCGGCTTTGCCCTTGCCCGAAACGAATGCTTCCGTGTTGGGCCGAGCCATTGCTGATTGCTATATCGAATACGGCCTCAATGACGGATCCAATGAAGCCGGCGGCTATCAAAACCGGTCCTACCAGCCCGCAAATAACCCGCTGCGAGTCGATCGAGGTTTAGAGGACATCGCCGAAGATCCGAATCGTTGGCAACCGCTCACCTTCGACGATCGCGACTTCATCGACCAAAGCGGCAACAGCAGCAGCGAGGGCTCAGCTACACCCGAATTTCTATCCGCCGAGTGGGGTCAGGTGGCGCCTTTTGCCTTACCCGACTCGGCTCGCCAAGAGCTCGAGCGCGACTCAGAGACTTTTATCGTTTATCACGACCCAGGCCCGCCTCCTCTTTATCGCCCCGAAGCCAGTTCCGAAGAGAACGAAGCCTACCGTTGGAACTTTTCGATTGTTGCCAATTGGGCATCGCATCACGATCCCAACTCCGGTGTGATGGTCGATATCTCGCCCGCATCCGCCGGCGGACTCGAGGTTGACTATGAAAGCGTGGAGCAGAGCGACTACGAAGAGCTCTATCGCCCCGATGGGCCGAATTGGGGCCCTGGTCATTCCCAAAACCCCGCTACCGGCGAGCCGTACCAAGTGCAGTCTGTACCTCTCGGCGACTACACGCGGGTGCTGGCGGAATTCTGGGCCGATGGCCCCTCCTCGGAGACACCTCCCGGGCATTGGTTCGTGATTCTCAACTACGTCAGCGACCAACCCGAGCTCACTCGTCAATGGGCCGGAAAAGGCGCGGCTCTCTCTCCACTCGAGTGGGATGTCAAAGCCTACTTTGCGCTCGGCGGAGCGCTGCACGACGCCGCTATCGCGGCGTGGAGTATCAAAGGTTTCTACGATTATATCCGGCCCATCTCGGCAATCCGTTACCTCGGGCAGGCAGCCCGAGGTACGCAGGGACTTTTTCTTTCTCCAGCTTATATTCGTACGATCACCGAAGAACCCAGCATCAACTTCGGCCTCGAATGGACGGGCCAAGCTGAGATTTTTACCTGGCGTCCGGCGATGGAGCGTGATGCTGAAGCTCCCAGCGTAGGCTGGCTGGCCTCGGCGCGGTGGGTTCCCTACCAGCCGCCCAACTTTATCACCCCACCCTTTGCCGGGTACGTCTCCGGGCATTCAACCTTTTCGCGAGCTGCGGCCGAAATTCTCACTGCCATCACCGGTGACCCCTATTTCCCCGGTGGCCTGGGGGAATTCATTGCCGAAAAGGACACCTTCCTCGAATTTGAACGCGGTCCTTCAGAAGAGATTCGCCTGCAGTGGGCCACCTACCGGGACGCTTCCGACCAAACGAGCCTTTCACGGATTTGGGGTGGGATTCATCCACCGGTCGATGATATCCCCGGGCGACGAATCGGTATTCGCGTCGCCGCAGATGCAATTGAAGCAGCGAACCAGCTATTTGGCGCCAATTAGACGCCCCAGCGCGCCTTTCCCGCCGACGCTTCAATGGCCCAGTCGTTGGCCGACCGCCGTCTTGTGGCCTAGCTCCAACTTGGGCCGGGAAGAACATTCCGGTTTATTTTGTCACAACCTGGATTCTGGTGCCCATACATAATGAGCACCGAATTTTTTGGTGCAGAGAGGAACAATCAATGAAAAACATCTTCGCCTGGACGCTTTCGTTCACCCTATTTGCTCTACCCGCTTTTGCCTTGGCCGCAGATGCCTGTGATTGTTGCGGCGACCAATGCTCTTGCGAGCAATGCGACTGCAAAAAAGACTGCGCCTGCGAAAACGAATGCGAGCGCAGCTGCCAAAAGAAACGAACAACAAAAAAGGAGTGCGACTGCCACTAAAAGATGAGAGCTTTCAGTTGTTGACCGCAGCCTCTTTGCCGACGCCTGACCCACGCCTCCCCCGATGAATCAGAAGGAAGCCCAGCAATGGATGAATCGAGTTGCAGATGGCGACCGGCAAGCAGTTGCGCCACTCTATCAATACTTGCTTCCCATCGCGGAACGAGCGGCAAGGCAACGACTTCCCTCCCAAGGAGACTGGCAAGAGGTGGCCCAAAAGTCATTGATTCGTCTTTTTGAGGAGGCACCTCGCTGGAGACGCAACGGCTCTATCGAGGCCTGGTGCTTGACCCTTGTCTATTGGGAGTGCCGGTCAGAACAGAAGCGTCATCAGCGGGGCAGTGCCAACCTGCGCAGCTACACCCTTCAACAAGAAGTCGCAACCGACGGCGCCGAGCGTCATCCCGAGGAGAAGGCGCTGCGACACGAGCAGGAGAGATTCATGAATGCGTTGATGCAAAGCCTATCGACCGAGGAAAGAGAGCTCCTCGGGCTTGAGGATCGCGAATTGCGGAGCGCCTTGAGCGAGCTGAGCCCCGCCGCGTTTCGAAAAAGAAAGCAGCGTCTCTTGGACAGACTACGAGAACAGTGGCGCCTGATCTGGAAAGAGGAAACATCATGAATGAATCGGCTTCGCCAGCAGTCATTACCCAGGCATTTCGCCGGGGGCGTTGGCGAGTTGCTACGCTCGATGGCGTAGGCGGATTGCTCTTGCTGTGCCCCGCTGTCCTGTGGGCAGGCGGCAGTCTACGCTCGCTGTCTTTAGCGTTCGCCGTTATCTGCAGCGTGGTTTTCTTGAGCTATCGTGGGCGAGAAATAGGTCGATTGGCCCTGGCCGCCGTGATGTTAGGGCTCCTCCCCATCGCCTTGGCGCTCTCCACCTTAACCATTCATCAAGCCTGCGTGATTCATGGCTGCTCGTCCTACTGCGTGCCCGCGTGTGCGGCAGGAGGCGTTCTCTCAGGGGCTCTGGCTGGACGCATGGGTGCTCGAAGCTCCGCACCGTTCTTGACTGTAGCGGCACTCGTCGGC
>JAKVCH010000012.1 GCA_022447485.1 Polyangiaceae bacterium
ATCTCAATCGTCGCGCCCACTGGGTGGCCAATTGGTTGAATCGAGGATTCGGTCGTGCCCTCAGCCAGAATTAAGTGGCCTTCATCTTCAGCGGCTTCGCGAGTCTCGATTTTCATGCGACTCACCGACGCAACGCTGGGGAGAGCCTCCCCACGAAATCCATAGGTCGCGAGCGCCTCTAATTCGTCGAAGGCACGCAGCTTGCTGGTAGCATGACGCTTCAGGCAGAGCTGTGCATTGGCAGCACTCATGCCATGGCCATCATCGCTAATCCGCAGCAGCCCAATTCCGCCAGCCTCGATCTCTAAACGAATGCGTCGAGCACCGGCATCGAGGCTATTTTCAATCAGCTCTTTTGCGACGCTTGCGGGGCGTTCGACCACTTCACCTGCAGCGATTTGGCTAGCAAGATCGGCGGAGAGCATTTCTATTTTGCGGGTCATAAGATTACGGTCGGCACGGGCAGTTCAATTCACCGGCACTTTGATGGGAGGCGGCCAGTGTACTGGCTAGGAGCGACGGCTCAATATTCTCACGCAGAACCCCATCTCGGAAGACTGGCAGTCTGCTGAAGAAGCCAAAATAGCAAAATCCCCCGAACCTGAGAGTCTCTCTACTTCTGAAAGAAGCGAGAGACTCGGGAGCTGCGGGGGAAGTATTCGCTGCGAAGCGAGAGACTCAGAGTTCTGCAGGAACGACAGAGACCTTCTTCTTGCGGCGATTGGCCCACTCAAACTTCACATGACCATCGGTCAGAGCGAAGAGAGTAAAGTCTTTGCCAATACCAACATTGTCTCCGGGGTCGACGCTCTGGCCAACTTGCCGAATGATAATTCCTCCGGCGCGGATTTTCTCTCCACCGAAGACTTTTACTCCACGGTGCTGAGCATTGGAATCGCGACCGTTGCGGGTTGAACCGCCACCTTTTTTATGAGCCATTATACGACCTCTGTAATCTTGACCGCAGTAAAGGACTGACGATGTCCCTGCTTACGACGATGCTTCTTACGACGCTTGAATTTGAAGACGACGATCTTTTTGTCGCGACCCTGAGAGACAATTTCTCCCTGGACCTTGGCGCCATTAACGAGAGGCGTACCAAATTTTGGTTCGTCTCCGCCGATGAAGAGAACTTCGTCGAAGTTGATTTTGTCGCCGGCAGCGCCCTCGATCTTTTCAATTCGGATCAAGTCGCCCTGCTCGACGCGATATTGCTTGCCGCCGGTGCGGATTACTGCGTTAGCCATGGGAAGGGCCGCGAAAGCTAGACTCAACATCGAGGTGAGGCAAGCTGATCGCGCTTACTTTTTTTCAGTTTTTTGAAATTTCCGTCAGAATTCTCAAAACTAGCCTCGATCTTCTGACTTAACGTTCAGTGGAGCAAGAAAATGCTGAAAATCCGACGAGTGCGGAGGCTTAGCCTAGCGCGATTGCCTTCGATCTTCCATCGCGAATCGCCGAATTTGCTGCGCCTTAGGTCGATCTTGGGCAGATCTCGAAGAAATACGGCGATTTACAGCATTTGGTGGCAAAAACCTCGCGTTTGGCCGAAAGGTGCAGCGTTAACCAGGCAAAGAGTTCGTTTGCCTGAGATTCTGCAGGGAGCGACGCGCGGCCGATGTCCCGGCTATTGTTCCAGACCAAGCCCAGCGAATGGCGCGCCAAGCTTTTTCATGACTCCCTCGATGAACGATTCGGGAGCGGACCAGGCGAGGGGGACTCCTTGGATCGCTCCGTCTGCATCGAGTTGCCAGCGAGTTTGAGGTTGGCCCAGGGAAAGGCCTGCACCGTATTCGGCTGCCCAAGGGTAGGTGGTCGCGAGATCGACCTTTGCGCGATCGAGGAATTGAATCAATTCGCTACAGCCATCGGCGTTGCAGCGCAATTCGCCTCGAGCTTGACCCGATTCATCCAGGTCGAGGGCAAAGCCGCGAATGAAGCGCAAAGGCGAAGCCAAACTGAGCTGTCCGGCATCTTCTAGCCAGCGCTTACGAGGATAGACGCGCAGTTGAGCCAGCATTGTGGACTCTTTTTCAGACTTGGTGCCTTTCGGTAGCTCTGGGCGCGAAGGTAAGGCCTGGAGCAAGGGCGGGCCTCGCTGGCTCATTTTCATTGTGGAGGAAAAAATGACTGCGCCGCTGGGTGAGCGATAGAGGTAGCCATTCTTTGCTTTCAATAACTCTATCCCTTCTGTCTTGCCCATTTTTTTCCCGCCGGTGCTTAAAACTTTGGCGCGCAGACAGGTCCAGAAGTCGTTGCTCGTTGCAGGTAGGACAATCACAAAAGGAGGCAGTTGGACCTGAGCTGCTCCCGACTTTTTCTTCGTCGAGGGTGTCGCGGCGAAGGTGGAGGAATAGAAGGCGACTCCCACACGAGCGGGAGCGGGTAGAGTGTCGCATTCACTCTGGTCTCCAAAGGGATGTTCGCCCATGATCCGGCCGGCCATTGCTATTTTGAGCCAGGGGTTGGATGGAAGAAGACGCGAGACCTTTGGGTCGAAGGTTGATTCGCTGAATTGAAGCTCGTCATTGCGCTGAATCCCCCCGACAGCATCAGCAGGAGCCGCTTGAGATAGTGTGGGCTGCTTTTCGACGGCGCCCTGTTCGACGGCGCCCTGTTCAGGTTTGTCGAGGGGCTTTTGGCTTGGCTCAGCCGTGAGAGGCATAACCGGGGGCGCCCCCGGTTCGCCCGACTCTTGCAGACGGCGTAAAATCGCCGTGAGCTCCTCCAGTTTTCGAGCGTCAGCTTCGACTTTCTTGATCTGCTCGACCTCCGCTGGGTCGAGCTCGATCTCTGCGAGGCTCGCCTGGCGATGCTGTCCGTTCAGATGATGATGCAAGAGCATCAAGCCGGCCGCTGCCGAGCTAATGATCAGAGTGATGAGTGCAATGGGGAGAACGAATTTCATCCGAGAGAGAGGCGCTTCTTTTCTACCCAGGCGATGACCTGATCTTCTGGGCAAGAATTTGTGAGTCGTCCCAGCTCTTGAATGCCGGTGGGGCTCGTCACGTTAATTTCAATTAAAGACTCGCCAATCATATCAAGACCTACGAAATACAGTCCATGCTTTCTTAAGACGGGGCCCACTTGCTGAACGATTTCCATCTCCCTGGCGGTCAGCTCCGTCGCCTCGACTGTGCCGCCGACGTGAATATTCGCGCGTATATCATCTGCGCGGGGCACCCGACGGATGGCTCCCAAGAGCTCACCATCGAGCAGTAAGACGCGCTTGTCGCCTTTTTCTACGCTGGGTTTGAACTCTTGGACCATTGCTTGCTCTTGGCCCTCGCTGGTTAAGAGGTCGACCAAGGCTTTGAGGTTTTTATCGTTCTCAAAAAGGGCCACGACCCCGCTGCCTCCTGCTCCGTCGAGGGGTTTCAGGACAGCTTGCCCACCCCCGTCACGAACGAAGTCAAAAATTTTCTCCCGATCGCGCGTCACTGCAGTTCGGGGCATCAAATGATGAAACTGCAGGGCGAACAGCTTTTCATTCGCAGCTCGTAACCCTGCTGGGTGGTTCATGACCACGGTCTGCTCCAGGCCGATGTCGAGCTCTTGGGTCAAGTGTAAGTACGCTGTGTCAAAGGGGGGATCTTTGCGAATGAAAACAGCGTCAAGCTCAGCCACCCTGAATTCGCTTGTCGAGCCGAGGACAACGTGAGGGGACTGGTCGGCAACTTTGAGGTCTGTGCAGCGCACCTCAAGTTGATCGCCCGCTAAACTCAGGTCTTCAGGAGCGCAATGAAAGAGTTGATGTCCACGGGCGATGGCGGCACGCATGAAGGCAAAAGAAGTGTCTTTATCGGGCAGCATATTTTCTGCCGGATCCATCACAAAAAGAAATCGCATGAGAAGTTTTGTCTTTCAATCAAGATTATTGACAAGCAGCCGGTAGGCTCCTCGTGCCGGCGATGGTAGCAGAGAGAAATGGCAGGCAAGGCTTTGGGTCGATATTTTTACTTCACCCCTCTGGTGCTCATCGCTTTTCTACTGGCTCAGCTCCCGGAGCTTGAGGCGGCGAGCCCGCTTTATCGCAATTCCGTTGCCAGTGAGAGCCCTCGCGCCGTGCTCGAAGCCTCGAAGATTCTTCGGCGTGGCGGCAGCGCGGCAGATGCGGCGATTGTCGCGGCCTTGGTGGCCGGCGGCACGTCTCCGACCTCGAGTGGTATCGGTGGTGGCGGCTTTCTCTTGGGCTTTGATAGCAAAAAGCAAGACACATTTGTGCTCGATTTTCGGGAGACGGCTCCAGCCGGCTTAGATGCTTCTGTTTTTGAAGAGCGTCCTCTCGGTGTCGAGCGCTCAGGGCATCTCGTCGGGGTTCCCGGCGAGTTGCGTGGCTTACAAGCTTTGCATCAGCGAGCTGGCCGGCTGCCGTTCTCAGAATTAGTGGAGCCGGCGCGCCGGGCGGCAGCTGATGGCTTTGCCACAAGTCGCCACCTGCACAATATGCTGGTCTGGGCGGAAAAGAAGGTCAAAACCGTGCCGGGCTTAGCCTCGATTTATTTTTCAGGAGGTCGCCCGGCAGCCGTTGGTGCTCGGTTGAAAAACCCAGGCTTAGCTCGCTCTCTCAAAAAGGTTCGCGACGACGGCGTGGACGCTTTTTATCAAGGTCCGATCGCTGCCGCTTTTGTTGCTCAGGCCCGGGCTCATGGAAGTCCGATGGAGCTCAGTGACCTGAAGAATTATCAGGTCAAGACTCGGCAGCCTCTCTGCACAAATTTTGCTCAGCATCGCGTTTGTACCATGCCGCCTCCATCAGCAGGTGGTCTGATGCTGATGGAGCTTTTACAGTTGTTTCAGCCCGAAGAGCTGCGCAGTCTCGGTCATGATAGCTCAGCCTATCAGCATTTGATTGCCGAGGGGATGCGCGGTGCGATTGCGGACCGCCTGCGCTATCTCGGTGACCCAGATTTTCAAACAGTTGATACGAAAGGCCTTTTAGATCCGCAGCGCATGAGCCTCCGTCGATCTATGATTTCGGCGACGCGTACCCACGGTTTGCCTAGCTTCGGGCTTGAGGAGCATGGCACTCATCATCTGGCGACAAGTGATTCTGACGGTAATATTGTTAGCTTAACGACAACGGTGAATCGGCTCTTTGGGGCGAAGCTGAATGTTGAGGAATACGGCATCATTCAAAACGACGAATTGGATGATTTCACCCCTCAGAAGGTCATGACTGCTTTTGGCATGAGTCGCTCACCGAATCGTCCACGCCCAGGAGCGAGACCGATTTCTTCGATGACACCGACGATTATTTTTCGTGAGGGCCAGGCTCGCTATGCTCTCGGCGGCTCTGGGGGGATGACAATTGCGACCAACGTCTCGCAAGTCGTTTTGAACCTTCTAGCTTTCTCGATGAATCCTCAAGAGGCGGTCAGCGCAGATCGTATCTACATTCCTACCCAGCAGGAAACGGTACGCATCGAAAAAGGAGCCGATGAGCAATTGGCGAAAGAGTTACGAGCGAGGGGCGAAGTTGTGGGTCGCCAGAAATTTTCGACTACTGCTGTTCAGGTCGTCAGCGCTCAGGCCGCAGGGGCTCCTAGCGCCGCCGATCCGCGGAAGTTCGGCGGGGCTTGGTCCGACGAATAATTCAGCTAGGTTGGCGCATCATGTCTGTGATGGATCCTGCTCCCAGTCTGAGCCTATTTTCTACTCTGCTTTTAGTCAGCTTTGGCTGTCAAACAAACTCCTCTACCTCACAGAAGCAGGAGAGCGCGAATCAGGTAGAGGCCCCAAGCACGGCACCGGCTGGGGGGCTGTCCACAGGGAAAGAGCTGAAGCCTTCAGCCAACTCTCCTGAAGACGCCGCCGCCAAGACAGCGAAGAGCAGTGCTTCTTCTGTAGCGATCGAAGGCGGGACAGAGGTGAAGAAATTGACTCTGCCGACGCCAACGCCCGCAGCCGATCGAGCAGAGGAGCCCGTACCCGGTAAAGAACTTGTCGGCTTCGACCGCTCTCCAGATCTCGCTTTGAGTGTGGCGAGCTATCAAGAGAAGAAAGTGGCGGAATGCGTCGATATTGAGCTTTGGGGTGATGTCCAGCTGAGGCGCTTTGAGATAGCCGCGTGGGAGTCAGTGCTTGCTCCACCAAGTTCACCCCAGAGTCGCCGTTTAAAGACGAGTTGCTCCGAAGAATTTCCCCAAGGCTCCCCACGGTCCGTCTGCGATGGCTCAGGATTTGTGGAACGCGATGGGCGGAAATACAAGGTGAGCATCCGCACCCAGCATTATTGGGAGAAAGACTTGCCGGCGCGGCGAAAGGAGTGCGCTGCTCGCAAGGGCCGCTGGATTGCGTTCTAAACTCAGTTGGTGAGTTGGCTTGCCGCTCGTCAGCTTTTTCGTTTGCCGAATGTTAATAATGTTCTACGGCCGCGACGAGCTCAGCACTTTCTTCATTGGTGAGATCAGTCGTGATTGCATAACCTACACCGCCGCGTTCATAGGTCGCCACAGAATAGCCGTGGAGGCGACCGACGAATACCGCTCGATTACCCACTACTCGTGGTTTAAGCTGGCGGTTGAGCCGCAGGGGTAATTCTTCGGGGTTGTAGATATAGAATGTCAGGCGCCGCCCATTCAATTCGTAATGCAACGAGGCTGCGTGAGCTTGATTCATTGTCACAACGTTTGCGCCAACGAATGTTGCGCCATACCGCGAGAGGTTGGGAACGCGAACCGGGAAACCGAGTTGAGGCTCTAGGGCGGAGGGCGGCTCGAGATTATCGATGTCTTGTGCTTGCCTCGACGTTGAATGGTTATTCACCAAAAGGTCGACGAGATTCTCTGAAGCAGAGGCTCGTACGGGCTCTTCTTGCCTGACTTCGGAGTTCCCAAAGCCGAGGGTGATTGCAAAGATGGCCGCTGCCGCCAAAGTTGCAATCATGCCCCAAGAGAGAATCGGCGCTTCTCGCAGCTCTTTTTCTTGCTCCGTTCGCTCGTGGGCTAGCCGGTCGGCTAAGTTGGCCTTGAAAGCAAGGGAGGGGCGCTCCTTGTCGACCGCGACCTGGGAGATACGCACAACTTCGCGAGTCAGTGCGAGCTCTTCGCTGCAGTCCGGGCACTGCTGAAGATGCTGGCGCATTTCCAGGAGCTTTTCTGGCGGCAGCTCGGAATCGAGATAGGCATCGAGGTAGAGGCGAACTTCAGAGCATTGCATCAGGGTAGGGCCTTTCTGCGGTAAGAAGCCAAGCTGACCGGCGCCGAGTTCACGGAGGCCGAGTCGGTCGAGGCCGAGCTTTCGCTTCCTGAATCAGTCTTTGAAGAGCCTGCTCGGTCTGGCGCTGAGGCTCGTGCGTGTTGAGACGTCTTCTCTGCTTGGCTCGGCTCAGGACCAGCGAGGCCAAGATGTCGGGCCTGCTCGACCAGACGCTCCTTCAGCAGTGCTCGTGCCCGATGCAGGCGACTCATGACGGTGCCAACCGGCACGCCCAGCGAGGCAGCGGCTTCTTTATAAGAGAGCTCGCGTACATCGACCAACAGAACAGCCAAGCGATACTCGTCTTTCAGCGAGTCGAGGGCAGAGCTGATTTCGTCTTCGAGTAACGGTTGCATGGCCTGGCTCTCGGGGTCTCTCAGCCCTCGAAGCGTAGCATGTCCTGTCCATCCTTCACTGACTGGGTCGAGAGATTCTGGATCAAAAACATTTCGCTCCAAGTTGCCCCGCTTGTACTTATTGATGAACGTATTGGTGAGGATGCGCATCAACCAGGCTCGGAGGTTCGTTCCGACGATGAATTGATGTCGAGCGCGCATTGCCTTGAGCAGGGTATCTTGCACCAAATCTTCTGCATCG
The DNA here is from genome assembly GCA_022447485.1 of Polyangiaceae bacterium. Lineage (GTDB taxonomy): Bacteria > Myxococcota_A > Polyangia > Polyangiales > Polyangiaceae > NIC37A-2. Next base: position 7,798 of record JAKVCH010000012.1, read on the forward strand.
GCTGGGCGGCGGGTCATCCGAAGAGCGACACCGTACAGAGCATCTGTCTGGCCGAGGGCTTCTACCTCGAACTCTCGCGGTGAAAGTGCAGTAATTTCAGTAGTTTTCATCAATATTCTCTCGAAGTGACCGCGGCTGCGCTCACGGATCCCAACTGCCTGTCGTTTCAATCTATTCCCTCCATCAGCCTTTTGCTCGAACTTTCTGAACGAATCGGCAATTTCCCGGAAATCGTGACGCTAAGATTGAAGATTTTAGCGCATTTTTATGCAACCAGACTGCACTTCAGGCCTGAAAAGACAGGAATTGGGCCACAAGGCGGTTCCTTCGTTATGAGCAAATATGCCCGTTCGTTGGAGGAGCCTAGGTAAGTGGTTGATATGCCTTTTGAGCATGATGCCACTCCTGCTCGGTTGTCGGCGTGCACCTGCGCCAGAATTGCTCGTGTTGCATGGGCTGAGCCAGAGTACCCTGGAGGTTGGTACAGAATTGCAGCTGGCTGGCACAGGTTTTCCCGTTCACGGCGAAGGTAGGCTCATTTTCGATGGCACGTTCCACTCGCCGGGCCGGGAGCCACGCCTGGCACAAAGTGAATTGCCCATTGCCGCTGATGCCGCCGGATTACTGCGCCATCGGCTGAGTGAAGAGGATATTTTGCGTCTGAGTGGGGGGGCTCAGCACAGTACCTTTCACGGGCGTCTTCGAGTTATTTTTCATTCACGGAGTTCCTTCGGGCCAGAACTCGCCGGGGGCCTAGCAGATGTGACTCTCGATATTTTTGGCGAAACAGAAAAAGATTCAGCACTGCCTGCCGAGGCGGAGCTGTTCAGTGAATTTTTGGGGCTGGAGCTCAATGATGCCTGGGAAGTGATTCAGCTTGAGGACGGCGGGGAAGCTGAACTGGCTGGGCTGCAATTAGGCGACCGTCTGAAAGTCCTCGACGATGTTCATCTCTACCACCGGAGCGATTGGGTTCCCCAACCGCGTTTGGCGATGAGTGGAATCGAGCTCCTACGCGGGCCCGAGCAACGTCTTGTCGAACTCCATCTCGGACGACGGGACTTCCAGCTTCTCGACCCCAGCATCGGTTGGTCTTCTTTACTTCTCTTAGTGCTCACGTGCGGCGCGTTGCTTTTTTTCAGCCGCCCATTTCGAGGTCTTGTGTGGATGAGCGGGCGCGTCGTCGAGAAAGGTCACCTGCATCAACAAGCAGAGTATCGCTGGCAAGTGCGACTGTTGTTGATTGCTCCAGCTGTATTGATTCTCTCGGTGATTCTTGCCCGTGGGGATGCGATGATCCCTCAAGAGCTTTCTCTGACCTTACTCTTGGGAGCGGGAATTTCTTTGCTCTTTGCCGGGGAGTTCTTCGCAACGGGTCTCGGCATGTCACGAAGGGTAGGCGACTTTCGAGCCCTCCAAGGATTTGCCGGTATCTTGCGTTTAGGCGTCTTGCTCTTGCCTTTTTTCTTCGGGGTTGTGCAGCGAGTCTACGCCACTGGCTCCATCGATTTACTTTCATTATCCTCGGGAAAAAATCCTCTGGGAGGAGCATTTAGCGCTTCGCCATTTCTCTTTCTTTTATCTTTGAGTGCTTTGCTGTCTCTTCTGCCGCAAGTCGGAGCTCGTCCTCCTTTGGCCGGCATAGCCTGTCGTCCGAGTTCGGCTGAGTCTGGCGCTCGTTTGATTGCCGATAGCGGAACAATTCTCCTCGTTTCTGTTTGGACTTTTCTTTTTGCAGGGGGCGTGGGGGCTGGGCAGTCTTTCAGCGTTGCCCTTCTTGGCATGGGAGGAAAGTTGGTCTTGATTCTTTTGGGTTTAGGCTATGGCCGCGCTCTTTTGGGTCAGCTGCGCGTTGCTGAATCGTGGAGCGTTTTTGGGCTACCCAATCTCGCGATAGCTGGGACCGCACTCTTTTTCTGCTCCACTTTCGAGAACTCTTTTTGGTATCAAACGGGTGTTTTTGACTTCAATTGGGTGATGCCAGTGGCCTTAATCGCCTTCTTATTCCTTGGGCTTGTGGTGGTTCTGCGGTCTCTATCCCATCGCGGTCGACGGCTCGATCTCTGGATTTAGGCGAAGAATCCCTGCGAAGCCCCAACCGTTCAGTCCCTTAAGCCCGAGAAAGAAGTACCGTTCTGTTTGAATGAATGGTTCGGTAGCGAGGGGGCAATAGTGGTCGAGCGGCTCAAAACTCCGGCGTCAACGGGGATGGAGCACAACAAACAAGGGTGCCAGCAGGCCCCTTTGGTTAGCAGCTCCTCAGGCTCTGATTCTTCAGGAAAGGGCAAGGCGTCACCTCGTCCGCTCCTACCTAACTCGCCAGCTCCGCGAGCTTTCGAGGATATTTCGGCTAAGCAGGTGTTGCCGCAGAAAGACCCAGCTCTGGCGATGACCGCTCTCCGAATATCTTCGAGTTTGCCTCCTCACGCCCAGGCGAGTCGCCCGGGACGTTTTACTCTTTCCCTACGCGCCAGCTTTCGATTTTCTCAGGGCGTTTCCTGGGGCGTTTCTGAGAATATCTCTGTCCAAGGGCTCTTTTTACTCACCCAAACCTTACTTGAAATTGGGACAGCAATTGAGCTCGAGCTTTTCATTCCTGGGCAATCAATTGTTGAAGCAAAGGGGGTTGTACGATGGCGTCGTTTCCCAGATGAGTTCACTGGAGAAGGGGCTGGTCTCGGAATTGAGATTCAAGAATTATCTCAGAAGCGGCGATTGCAGGAATACCTCCTGCAGCAAAATGGTGCTCCAACTCCCCGCAGTTTATAAGTGGGTGAATCGTGCTATTCTTCTGAACGCGATATGACGGATCTCATTCTGATTGCGTTGAAGATTGGTGCTGCAGTTATTTTTTGAACCTAAGTCAGTTGGCGATTTGCTGGGGCGTTTTGAGCGTGAATTTCGCCTCGGTCGCGCAATTTTGCCGGCAGAGAGTGAAGAAGGCTGGATTCACGGTGCGAGCTGCCAGGTAGTGATTGTGCATCCGCAGACGCGGGAATGGTTTCCTCTGGAGGCGCGGGTAATCAAAGTCTCACCCTGGGGTGCCCGTCGCGCGGTTGTGGTAGAGCTTTCAGGTCAAGCAAGCGCGCTTGAGCATTTGAAAGCATTTATTGAAGACCCTGCATCGACTCCATCGACGCGTCCACCTCCTGCTCGTCGCTCAACGGCTTCTTCGCCGCTCGTTCAAGACTCGGTAGACGCTCAAGCTGCCCCCCTTGAGCGAAATTCCGACGCTGATGCTTTGGATGATGGTGCGACTGATGATGCTGTGGCTGACGATGCTGTGGCTGACGATGCTCGGCCAGAAGACCAGAGTCAGAAACCAGAGGCCGACGATGAAGAGAGCTCTTTTGAATTGGAGCTGGTCGAGCCGGCCCCAGCGGCGGCGGAGGAGGAGGAGGCGGAAAAGGCGCCCGACGCTCGTGATGCCAAGCCGGCACCCCTGAATATTCAAATGCGAGTGCGGCAGCTGAAGGCAAGCGAGCGAGAGAAGTTAGCGCGCACAGGAGCTTTGCATGAGCGGGTTGCACTGGAGCGGGCCTTTGGGCCCACCGTCTGGGAAGCTCTTCTGAATAATTCATCGATTACGGGGCAAGAAGTGGCCCGAATTGCCAAGAACCGAACGGTCCCTACGCCCCTCTTGCAGGTGATCGTCAACCACTCAGCCTGGCTCGGCCGCGGGGAGGTTCGCCGGGCATTATTGAGTAACACCAAGCTAGCTGCCGCCTCGATTGATAAAGTGCTCCGGGCCTTACCCCGGATGGAATTAAAGCAGGTGTCTCAGCAAACGGCCTACCCGGCTCGGGTGCGTCAGGCGGCTGCTCGAATGGTGAATAATTAGGAGCTTACCTTGAATCAGAGCTCCTCTGTTAAGGAGTCTGCCCAGCCTTCTTCTTGGCCTCAAATTCCTGCCGTAAGATTCGCTCCTCTTCGCCGAGACGGGCGATCTCCTCCATGCATTTTTCGCTGATCGCGCGATGGGTTTTTGAGTTCGACTTTTGCTCCAGGAGGTCGCCAAAGTCGATGGGCTGACCAAAGACTACGTGGACGTCTTCTCCTGTTCCGTCAAAATTACTCTTAATCTGCTTCTTAATATCGTTGATCAAACCATTAATGAAGACGGGCACAACCTGCACTTTTGAGTGGAGGATCACGCGCCCGACCCCTGGCTGGGCCGGTAAAAACTCGTAGGGGCTGCCCTCCTGTTTGCGAGTCCCTTCCGGATGTAGGCCCGCAAAAACACCGCCGCGATTCAATAAGAAAGCCAGCTCATCCAGGGCCAAGAGGTTCATGCTGGCTTTTTTTCTCTCCCGAAAAATAGCTGGGTACATCGCCAAGAAGCTCATGAGAAAGTTGGTCAGAAAGCCAATCCAAGATTCGTAAAAGAACTTGGAGCGCACAGGAAAGATAATGCGCTTTTTCATGCCGCGGCGAACTAATTCACTGGTGACGATATAGAGATCAAAAAAGCTGCGGTGGTTCGCGACGACCAAGACGCTCTCATCGGTCGCGAGGGAGGGCAATCTCTCCATACCGTGCATATGGCGTAGGTTCTTTGTGGAATGATGAATCCACGACTGGCCGATGGTGCGCTGGAAAAAACGCAGGCAAATATTGACGATGCCTGGTTCAAAGGTAGCGCGCACCGCCTTCAGAATTCTCAATTCCTTCTTACTGAGCTTTTTTGCTCCCTGTCCGAGAATGTCGGGGCGCTTTCTCTGATTAGTCACTTTTTCGATCCCTAAAAACGATGTCGCAATAGCCTGGCTCAGGAAGATGGGGCCCAGCGCTTTCCATGACCTCGTTGGCCAGCTCTGCTCGCGCTTGGTCATCGATTTCATTCACCTCCAAGACGAGCGTCAAATGAGGCTCGCGGTCCCTTTCAGGATTAAAAGTCGTTTGTACTTCGAAGCTCACTAAGTCTGCCAGTTGAGCTTCGGACTGCTGAAGAGATTGGAGGAGAGCTTGCGGTGGCGCCTCGGCTCCTTCAATGACTTTCGTCTGATCTTCGAACCCTTCGGGGAGTTCATCAATATAGCCGACCAGGGGAATCGCACGCCCTTGGATGATGCTCCCGACCTCTTCGCGAGTCAGAACTAACTCTCGCTCCGTGCCAGGATTCAGGACCAGACCGTGGATGCTTTGCCCTTCGGCCTCTGTTTGTCCTAAGTCGAGAGCCATGGAGAATGGTCCGTGAACGAATTTGAGCTCTTCGTCTGAGGTTTTCCAGTTCAGCTGGGTTTGAATGGGGAGAGAATATTCCTGGCGAGTGAAGCAAACAGCAAAAGGCTGATGCTGCGGGTCGAGGAGCATATGGGGGCGGAAACTGATTCCGTTACCAATTTCTACTTCTTCTCCCTCTTTCACATTGGGCATATTTTCCGAAAGAGGAATATAGACTTCTCCTTCCGTGACAGCGTCAACGAATACCTGAACGTCACTTCGTAGCCCCCGACGCGCATGGAGAATCGCATGTTCCAGGGCGGAGGCATCGTCGTTGGTCTCGTGCTCGCAATTTTCATCATCTTGGGGACTGCAATCTTGGTCCTGGGGATGGTTCTGGTCGTCGCTTGAGCTCATGGCGGCCAGTTAACACGCTCTGGACTTGCTCGCACCTGCCCAAAAGTCTCTTTTCGGTCTATCTTAAGGCCACTCATGAGAGCTAGCGAGTTTTTATCTTTGGCGTGGAGCCAATTTTCACCCCGAGAACGGCGTATTTGGCTGGGTCATGGGCGTGCTCATATTGAATTGCGATTACTGGCAACCGAGGAATTACAGCTACTCGACCAGCAATTACAGGAGCGAGTGAACCAGGAGGTCGGGTTGCATTGGGCCGAGGTCCATCAGCAAACGGGTCGCCTTGTGCTCGCCTATCAGCCTGACGCTTTTGATGAATTTCGCTTACGAGAATTGATTACTGAGTTGGAGTTATTGACGGGTCTTGCGAGGGCGGAATTTTCAAGTCGTCATCACGTCGCCGATAAAGAAGAAGCGGAGCGTATCTTCCTCGAACTCTGCGCAGATGCCGTGGGTTTAGTCGCCGGCGTTGCCTTGAAGTTTTCTCTTCTTCCCAGGAGTCGTCTTGCGGGAGCACTCTCCTCGGCGCTGACCGTGGTTCGTTCCGTACCACGGCTGAGTCGCCCTCTGGCCGAAAGGTGGGGCGACGAAAGAGTCGACTTAGTCCTCTCTCTATCCATTAGTCTTTTGCAAGGTCCTGCTCAGAGACCTCTCAACGCGATGGTGGGATTTTTGGAGCGACTCTCCCTGGCGGGGGAGCTCAATTCTCAACGAGCGCTTTTTGAGAAGAGAGAGTCTCGGCTTTTCCCAGGTGGGGGAGTGCCTGCGCCGCGAGTGCAACTGGACCGCCCCGTACCTCTTCCACGAGGTCCGGTCGAAGACTACTCCGATCGTGCTTGGGCCGTGGCATTGGGCGGCTTCGGGGTCAGCTTTTTGACGACCCGTAGCGTACAACGAGCGTTTGGTGCGCTTTTCGGCGGTTTACCCAGGCCCGCGAAATTAGGACGAGAAGTCTTCTCCTCTGGATTAAGTCGCCTGCTAGCTGGGCGCCATATGCTCGTGCTGAATGACCGGGCTCTACGGCGTCTTGATCGGGTCGACTGTTTGGTGATTCAGGGAGACCTCATGCCTGGAGCAGGAGCTTCGACCGGTCGGTTGATCGTTCTTCCGGGTACCGAGGAGGCCCCCTTGCGGAAGAAGTTGTCAGAACTCTTTGACCAAGAGCTTCCGTTGGCCGTGCAGCAACGTTCTGGCTGGCGCCTCGCCCCCTTGGGGCTTTTCGAAGTCGATTTGCCATCCGAACTACAAGAAGCTGCACAGCAGGCCCAGCGTCAGGGCTCGGTTGTCTTAGCGCTCGATAAGTCAGAACAATTACGGGCTTTAGTAGAGGTGCGCTTGCTCTCCCGTTTGGGGCTCGACGAATTAGTTCGCGCAGCTCACGACGCCGCGATGCGCGTGGTTGTGGCGTCTGATGACCCAGACTTGCTGCAAGCCGTACCGGCCGACGATACATTTGGCGCTGGGGAGGCGTTTTTCTCTGGAGTGCGCGAATTACAGCGAGCAGGTCGCACCGTGCTTGTGGTGACCCAAGGTGATTCTCGGGCCTTGGATGCAGCTGATGTTGGTATTGCATTGGTTCCGGATGGCGACCAGGCACCCCCAGCGGCAGACATTATTTGTCGGAATGATTTGACCGATGTTCGACTACTGATTGAGGCCTGCCGCTTGGCTCGCGATGTCAGTCGCCAAAGCGTCAATATCGCCCTTGGTGCTGCAACTCTGGGCAGCCTCGCTTCGGCGGGTGGCCTTCTGCCCATGACAACCTCGCGGGTTCTGACCGTCGTCAATTTGGCTTCGCTGATTTCGATGGGCAATGGCGTTCGAGTGAGCAGTGAACTCTCGCGCAGGCCCTTGCCTCCCGCTCGCGATCCGACGCCTTGGCACGCGATCGATCCAGAAGGCGTTTTGACCCGCCTTGGCTCTTCGAAGCAGGGCTTAAGCCGTCGCAAGGCATTGAGTCGTGAGCCAGCAAGGGCGCAGAAGAACTTCCCCCTTAACGATTTGGCTCGAGCTGTCGGCGATGAACTCTTTAACCCTTTAGTTCCGCTTCTCGCTGCCGGAGCGGGTCTTTCCGCCGTGGTGGGCGGGATGGCTGATGCGGCAATGGTCGGGGGAGTTGTCGGACTCAACGCCGTTTTCGGTGGGGTGCAAACCTATCGAGCGGAAAGGGCGATTGATGCGCTCACTCAGTCGGCTCGGACGACCGTGGTCGTTCGTCGTGACGGCGCGCCTATTGAACTCAGTGAAGACGAATTGGTCATCGGCGATGTCGTTCTTTTCTCTGCCGGTGATTTAATTAGCTCTGACTGTCGTATTTTGGAGAGTCGCGGCCTGATGGTCGATTCGTCGGCTCTCACGGGTGAATCTTTGCCGGTCGCCAAGAGTGCGCGACCTTCTTTCGCCGAAAATATCTCAGACCGGAGCTCCATGCTCTATCAGGGGACGGCGGTAGCGAGTGGCCAGGCTCTTGCCGTTGTTGTGGCCACGGGAGAAGCGACTGAAGCGCGCCGTGGAGCTGCATCATTTCGCGTGATGAATCGCGAAAGTGGTGTTGAGAAGAGAATGCGGGAATTGATGGACCTGACCGCACCAATGGCTATTGCCGCCGGCGCGGGAGTGATTGGCGCGGGGCTCCTTCGAGGGCGAAAAGTCAGCGAATTGGTGGGCTCCGCCGTCAGCCTAGCCGTCGCCTCGGTACCAGAGGGGCTACCGCTCCTTGCCACTGCCGCTCAATTGGCAGCAGCGAAGCGCCTCGCCAAGCATGGGGCGTTGGTCAGAAATGTCCGTAGCCTGGAGGCCTTGGGCCGGGTCGATACGGTTTGCTTCGACAAGACGGGTACGGTGACTTCGGGCAGTGTTGAACTTTCCTTATTAGGCGACGGAGAAAACGAAGAAGCTTTACCCGGATTGAGCGCAACTCGCGTCACTTTGGTAATTGCTTTACGCGCGACGCCTCTGCGGCCTGGAGATTTCGACCGCTGTGACCCTGTCGATGTCGCTCTTTGGCGCGCCAGCGATGTTGAGCGCATGAGTGTTCATACGCAAGTGGCCGATCAGAGCGCAGAGTTGGGTCAAGAGGGCGCACTCGGAGAGGAGCCGAAATGGGAAAGAATCGATGAAATCCCTTTTGATGCAGAAAATGGTTATTCAGCCCACTTAGGTCGTCAGGGTGAGCTTCATATGATTGCGGTGAAGGGGGCTCCTGAGGTTTTAATTGATGCTTGTCGTTTCTATCGAAGAAAAGGACAGTGCCTCGAGATCGATACAGAGGTGCATCGTGAGCTCTCCCAACACGCCATGAGAATTGCCCTGAAGGGGCTGCGCGTCCTGGCTGTTGCTCAGAGGGTAGTGAGCCCAACGACCAATCTCGACAACGACCAGATCACGGAGTTAGAGTTCGTCGGGTTCCTTGCTTTCCGTGACCCGGTACGGCCTACGGCAAAAATGGCCCTAGGACAGCTGCGGAGAGCCGGCCTGAAGCCGATTATCATTACAGGAGACCACCCGAGTACTGCCCGCGCCGTAGCTGTTGAGCTTGAAGTTTCCGCCGACCCTCAGCTTTTGGTAGGTGCGGATTTACTTCGCTTAGATGAAACCCAGTTGGCCGAAAAGGTGCAGACCACCGATGTTTTTGCTCGGGTGACGCCTTCACAGAAAGTCAGAGTGGTGCGCGCTCTTTCACGAGCTGGGCGGACAGTAGCAATGGTCGGAGATGGTGCGAACGATGCAGCAGCGATTCGCCTGGCACAAGTGGGAGTGGCCATGGGCGAAAATGCTTCGGAGGGGGCTCGCAACGCGGCGGATATTGTTTTGACTGACCCTCGAATTGAAACTCTTGTTCAGGCTATCATTGAAGGCCGGGCCATGTGGGGTGCGGTGCGAGACGCCGTATCGATTTTGGTGGGCGGTAACCTAGGGGAGATTGGTTTTACATTGCTCGGAGGCTTAGTTTCGGGGCGTCCTCCCCTCAGCCCTCGTCAGCTCTTATTGGTCAACCTCTTTACTGACGTTGCTCCAGCCACGGCGCTCGCCTTGCGAGCTCCCCGAGAAGACTCCCTCGAAGAATTGATCAATAGCGGCCCAGATGCATCGATGGGTTGGGAACTCGATCGAGATATTGGCGCGCGCGCGCTGGTGACGGCGAGCGGTGCAGGTCTCGCGTTCGGTGTCAGTAGTTTGATCGGCGATAGGCGGGGTGCGTCAACGACGGCTCTGCTTGCTCTTGTCGGAACGCAGCTGGGGCAGACTTTGATTTCTGGGCAGCGTAATTCTCAGACGATCCTCACCAGTGCTCTCTCCTCCCTCGGTCTTGCTCTGATTGTCCAGACTCCGGGGTTGAGTCGTGCCTTTGGGTGTCGACCTCTTTCTCCAATTGGCTTCGGCATTGCCATGGGCTCTTCAGCGTTTGCAACCACCTTTGCAACCCAGGCGCCGACATGGTTGGAGTCGTGGTTGGCAGATCATCCATTGCGGTGGCGGTTCAAGGAATGGGCTTGGCCAAAGCAAGACGATCAGGCGCCTTTGCGCGGTCTTGTGCCAGACGAAGGGATCACTGAAATCATCGAAGAGGTGTTGAATTGAGCTGAGGGTCAGAAACTTGGCCCCGGTGCGGTCACTCTGGCACTCCTTGGCCATGCGTTTCCTCCTGACTCGTGGGCTTTTTTTGACCCCCCTATTTCTTTTGGGTAGCGGCTGTCAGCGTCAGTTGCCGGTGGAGGACCCAGTGGTGGCCCTCCCCGAGACGGCATCGGAAGAACCTGACCTTCTGCCCTTAGAGGGGTCGTCCGCAGAGACTGTTCTGCCGACAGAAAGCGAAGCTATGCGCCGAGTCGGTGACCACTTTGTTCATCAGATTAAGGTTCCTCAGTCTGCTTTTCCCTTTGAATTGGTGGAGGAGGTGGTAGCGACCAGACGAGGGAGTGTGCTGGTGGAATATCGACTATTTCTCCTCAATGAGCAGGGGCGTCCGAGTGTGCCAGAAACAAATCTCCGGGTGGAAGTCACCCGCCGCGCTGAGCGCATAGTACGCGTAGAGGAATGGCGAGAAGGCGCCTATCACCAGACGACTCTTGATGCCTACGCCGATTTAATGGCGCGCCTGACTCTTGCTCCCGAGAAGAATCTCGGAAAGCTCGAATCGAAACAAGCTCTTTGCCTTGTCGGGGAAGAGGAGTTCGACTGTGAGCGCAGCTCTTTTCAGGTGAAGTTAGGAAAGAGCGAGGCCATCCTGAGCGTCGCCAAGCACGCAGGCTTGGGACGTGATCTGGAGGGTGAGCTACGAGCCGTCGATGGAACGATTCTCTACAAGAGTCAGGTCACCGAGATCCGCCGCGGTACCCCCGGGACTTCTGCGAAGCAAAAAGGCGTCGCTCGCCTGGACTTTGATGAACGACGCTGAAGAGCTTCTTGTGCTCTCTCATTAAAGAAGACTCAATACCCAGCCAAAGCCGATCCAGGCACCCACAGCTGAGCCCAGGCTTGCGGCGACGAAGACCAGCAAAACGTGGGTAAAACGGTTTTTGTAGATGGAGCGGAGGGAAGAGATATCGTCTTGTACATTCTCACAATCCGCGACCGTTGGCTTGCGCAACCACGCCTCGCAGAGAGCGGCAACCATGCCTGCACCGATGGTCGGGTTCAAAGAGGTGATCGGCGAAGCGAGAAACGCGACAAGAACCGTGAGGGGGTGAGCGAGAGCCAATAAAGAGAAGAGACCAGCAAAAACCGCATTGGGCAGAATCCAAGCAAAAAGCATCTCTTTCAGGCTAGAGCCGCCATGCTCCGAGTAACCAAACCAAAATGCTCCCAGCATGATCGCTGGAATGATGAACTTCAGCGCGCCGGTCCAGGGCGAAGGTGGTGGTATCTCGCTCAGTTTTGCCCGGTCGGTGCTTTGACCCAAAAGCTGAACCATTCCAGCCACGTGGGCTGCCCCCACCACACCGACGATTTTCTTTCCCGGGGCCTCCTGAATCGCGGACATCAAGTAGGCGTCTCGTTCGTCAATCAACGGAGTTTTCACCCGGGGCATTTGTTTTGCTACCTCTTGGAGCATTTCCCCGATGGCGTCACTATCTTTCAGCTCTTCGATACGAGCCTCATCGATATCCTCGGTTGCAAAGGGCGCAAAAATGAGGCCGGAGAGCATA
>JAKVCH010000120.1 GCA_022447485.1 Polyangiaceae bacterium
CGGTCAGGTACAGCAGCTTCGCCTTGGCAATCGAGCCGTGGCCATAGAAGCCTATAGCGAGGTGTTGGCTGCTGCTCCAGAGCATGAGCCTAGTCTAGGTGCGCTCGAGGTGCTTTTTGCGGAAGGCGTCGAGCAGCTGAAGATTGCTGAGGTACTGGAGCCTCTTTTTCAGGCCGCTGCCGAGTGGGAAAAGTTGCTGAACGTACGAGAGGGGCAGTTAGCTCACCTCGGCGAGCTCGATGAGAGAATCGCTCTTTATCAGCGCATGGCAGAAGAGGCTGAGGAGCGTCTGGCCGACCCTGAGATGGCATTTGGTTATCTCAATCGCGCTCTTGCTGAGGCCCCTGAGAACGAGCGTACTGTTGACGAACTTCAACGGCTTGCGCCCGCTCTTGATGAAGGCTGGGAGCGCCTCGCAAAGAGCTATGCTGCTGTGTTGAGCTCTGACGGCTGTAGCGCAGAGGTTGTTGCCGAAGGCGGACGTCGACTAGCTGAGATCTACGAGACGGAACTATCGGACCTTCAGCAAGCAGAAGCGACCTATCGTTTTATTCTTGAGCGAGCACCGGGCGACCTGGTTGCCCTAGAGAACCTCGATCGGATCTATTCCTCTCAAGGTAGCTGGCAGGCTCTTGCCGGTGTTTTGGAGCGTCGCGCTGCCGCGGTTGAAGATGAGTTTGATAAAGTCGAACTCTACCTGCGCTTAGGCCATAACTATGAAGAGAAGTTAGCCCTGGGAGACCTCGGCGAGGCAGTGCTCGGCGATGAAATGCTCGACCGGGCAATGCTCGACCGGGCAATGACCTCTTCAGGAGCTGGTCAGGTAGCCGTAGCGAATGCCCCCGAATTGTTGGCAGATAGTTCTGGCGATGATGACTCAATCGACGATGCCCTCGACCTTGGAGGTGTTGAGGTTGGCCTCGATGATGTTGTCGAAGAGTTCACCGAGCCGTCTCTCGATGAACTTATGCCAGCCTCAGCTGATGAGCTTGTCGAAGTCGGTGAAACAGAAGTAGCGGAGGCCGAGACTGCAATTACTCCTGAGAGCAAAGGTGAAGCGGAGCCAGAATACAATCCCGAGCGGTTGCAGGATGCAATACGTGCGTACAGAAAGGTATTCGACGAACTTCAGCCAGAAAACGAAGATGCGATCGATTCTTTAGAAAGAGTCTACGCTTTGACCAGTGAGTGGACGAAGCTAGATGAAGTCTATAAGCGTCAATTGGATCACGCGGCAGGAGACGTGGTGGAGGCTGATGTTCGCGCAAAGCGTGCTCATCTCGCTGCCGAAAGGCTCGAAGATGTCGACGCTGCCCTCGAGGGTTGGAAGCGTGTTCTCGAATTGCGAGGCGAAGATCCAGAGGCGTTACGTGCTCTGAGCGTCCTCTACGAGGCTCAAGAGCGTTGGAGTGAACTCACAGATGTTCTTGAGCGGCATTACGATATTGCCGAGACTGATGAAGACCGCGTACATGTTTTGACGAGCCGAGCTCGCCTTTTCGATGAACAGCTGAATCGTGATGACGACGCTCTTGAGCAATATCAGCGCGTTTTAGATATCGACTATTCCAACGCAACCGCTTTGAAAGCGATTGCGACTATCTGGCGTCGTCGGAAGAATCACGAAGAGTTGGTCTCTGCCTTGCACCAGCTCGTCGAACAGGGCTCTGAGTCGTTTTCGGCGAATGAATTAGCGGAGGCGTATCGTGAGCTTGCTACTATTTACGAGGCTCAAGATCAGGCCTTTGAGGCTGTCGATGCATGGCGACGACTCTTAGACCACCATAGCGGTGACTTTGAGGCCTTCGACCACTTGCAGTCCCTCTATCAGAAAGAAGAGCAGTGGGTTGAGATTGTCGACGTTAAAATGCAGCGGGCTGCGGCCTTGGTCGAAAAAGAGGAGCAGATCCGCGAGTACTTAGAGGTTGCCGATTTGTGGAAGTCGACGATTCGCGAGTACGATAAGTCCGTTCCTGCTTTTGACGCTATTCTACGCCTTGAGCCGCTGCATGAGCAGGCCTTCCTCGAGTTGGAGAAACTGCATAATGGTGCAGAACGCTGGGAGCCCTTGATTGAGCTCTATTTGAATCGATTAGAGAAAATTGAGGATATTAGCGCGCGGAGTGATCTCCTGCGTCGCATTGCTCGGGTCTTTGATGAGAAGCTTGGCGATAACGATCAAGCTTTCGAAGCCCTGGTGAATGCGTTTGCTGAGGATTATTTTGATGATGAGACTTCCGCGTATCTCGAAAAGATAGCCCAGGCGTCGAATCGTTGGAACGAGTTGATTAGCGCTGCTCAACAGTGGCAACAAGAAGAGCAAGACCGCAAGCGTAAGATTCAGCTCAGCTTGCGTCTTGGGAAGTGGTATGGAGAGAACCTCGGTCACTCCGACTATGCCGAGCAGTATTATCGGCAAGTGTTGGAGTTAGACCCACGGAATACTCGCGTGATGAGGCAGATGGCCGCTATCTCGCGAATCGGGGGCGATTACAAGAACGCTGGTCTGCAGCTGCAGGAGGCGTTGAAAGTTGCGGTTGCCAATGAGCAGCGAGTGGCGATTAATACTGATATTGCTGATTTGCTCTATCGTCAGATGGGCGAGGCTGAGCAAGCGATCGTTTATTATCGTCGAGCCCTAGATATGAACCCTGGCTACTTGCCTGCCTTAGACTCTTTGGAGCGAATCTACGAGGAGCGAGGACAGATACAGGAGCTGGTTGATATTCTCAGCAGGAAGACAGATTCGCTGGAGAGCCCCCAGGAGGCGCTACGCCAGAAGCTGCGCTTGGGCGAATTATTTGAAACTAAGCTCGAAGACTTCGATGGTGCGACTCGGGCGTATCAAGAGGCGCTCGAGGCGGACGAGAATAGCTTGTTGGCATTGCGAGGCCTGGAGCGCATGTTGACGGCCGCGGCCGATTGGCAGGCTTTAGTCAAAGTCTTGGAGCGCCAACTGGAGCTAGTCGACACAGAAAAAGAGCGTGTGGACGTTCTCGTTCACTTAGCGCGGATTCATGAGGAGCAGTTCTTGAAGGCTGATATCGCAGCCGAGCGCCTTGAAGAAGCGCTGCAAATCGATCCCGGCAACGAAGAAGCGTATGTTGCACTAGCTCGTTGCTATCGTCGTTTGAAGCGTTGGAACGATTTCGTTGAGACAGCGCGCCGTCATATCGACGAAAGTCAGTCGCGGGAGACGAAGCTAGATTTGTATGCTGCCATCGGTGCAGTTTACCGGGATGAGATTGGGGATCTGGATGAAGCTGTAGATGCTTATCAGTCAGTGGTTGACGCTGATGAGACAAATGTTGCGGCTCTTGATGCCTTAAGTAAGCTCTTTGAGAGACAAGATGATTCTCATCGCGCGATTGAAATGATGACGCGCGTGGCAGACCTAACGACCGACGGTGCTCTGCAGGTAGACATGTACTACCGCATTGGGCGAGCCATGGAGGAGAAGCTGACTGACCGTTTCGGAGCTCGTGAGAAGTTCGAGATGGCCTTAGACCTTGACCCATCGCATCTACCGTCTCTAGCTGCTCTTCGAACAATCGCGATCGATGAGGCTGATTGGGATGGTGCGACTCGCTATATTGAGCAGGAGCAGGGTCAAACCGAGGCGCCACGTCAGCGAGCTAGGCTGCTTGTTGAGCTGGGCAAGATTCGGGAAGATATGCTGGGGGAGCACGAAGCCGCAATCTCAGCCTTTGAGCAGGCTATTCAGCTCGATAAGGACTGTGAAGAGGCAGCCTTGCCCCTAGTACAGGAATATAGTGAGTTGGAGCGCTGGGCTGATGCCGTGCCTCTAGCTGAGATGCTTGTTCGAAAGTCAAAGAATCGAGAGAAATCCGAGCAGCATCAATTGCAAAAGATGCTTGCGAACGTGATGTTCAAGCTGGAAAACTACCAAGGCGCATTGAAGGCCTATCAATCCGCCAACCAACTTGATTTAACAGATCACGAAGCCATTCGAGGCGTAGCAGACTCGGCTTTTGCGCTTGAAGATTGGCCGACTGCTTTGAGCAACTATCAACGAGTTCTCTCGGCGCTTGCTGAAGGTGAGATTGATGAGCGAGCTGAAGTCTATTATCGCCTCGGTGCAATCAAGGTTGCTCAAGGGCAGGACCGCCAGGCGATTAACAACTTTGAGAAGGCGCTTGCTCATGATGGGGAGCATCGGGCAACCCAAGAAGCGTTAATTGCCATCTATGAGAAGGCATCAGACTATCAGCATGTCGCTGAGCATAAACGCCAAATTCTCGATTCTGTATTTGATGGAGATGAGCGATTTACACTTCTCTCTGAGATTGGCGATATCTGGCTTTCCAAGGAGAAAGACCCTCTGAAAGCCGTTGAGGCTTATGAAGAAGCTCGCGACTTAAATCCTCAAGATCATGTCCTTCTCCATAAGATGGTCCAAGCCTACCAATCAGCCAGCGAATGGCAGAAAATGGTGGATGTGCTGGACTCAATCATGGAGGTTGATCAGCGACCGAAACTCAAGGCGAAGCTGCTGAACACTCAGGCACAGATCTATCGCGATATGCTCGAGCAGAAGGAACGTGCCGTCGAACTCTTCAATGAAGCTCTCGATCTAGATCCTGAATTCCTCGAAGCTTTTGAGAGAATTAATAAGATTCTCACGAAAGACAAGAATTGGAAGCAGTTAGAGCGCTCTTACCGAAAGATGCTGCATCGAATTGCGGGTAAGGGGAATAACGACCTGGAGCATAACCTTTGGCATCAACTTGGCCTGATTTATCGCGATCGCATGGGCAAGGTGACAGAGGCAATTGAGGCCTTCCGCATGTCGGCAAGCCAAAAGAGCGAAGCTCCGGTCCAAAGAAAAATCTTGGCGGAACTCTACGAGGGCACAGAGGCATGGGATGATGCCATCAAAGAGCATCGACGAATGCTACATATCGATCCTCTTTCCGCAGAGACATACCAGGCGCTTTATCGGCTTTATCTACACAAGCAGACCTACGACCAGGCTTGGTGTGTTGCTTCAGCGCTCTCATTTATGAAGAAGGCAGACGCTGCGACCGAGCAGTTCTATCAGGACTACCGGCCAACAGACGGTTTGCAGGTGAAGGGGCGTCTTGGCACAGATCATTGGCAGCGAGCCCTGATGCATCCCCAAGAGAATGTCCACATCTCGAAGATTTTTGAGATGATTGCGCCGGCTGCTCACCGAGCGAAGGTAGCGTTATTGAGTTCTCAGAATAAGCTGCCGAATCTGCCTGCCCAGTTTTTGCAAGACCCACGGACTTCGACGGTGAGCTTTGCCCAAACCTTTGGTTGGGCCTCTCAGGCTTTGGGAATAGCGCCACCAGATCTGTATGTGCGAAATGATGTTCGAGCGTATTTGGGTGCGGTCGTGACAGAGCGACCCACATCAGTCGCCGGTCAGCTGGTGATTTCAGGTTTTACACCCATGGAGCTGCGCTTTATTTGTGCCAAGCACCTAACGGCGTATCGACCAGAGCATTATTTGCGAGTCTTGTTCCCGACTCAGGCTGAGTTAACGGTTATGCTTTTCGCGGCAATTCACGTTGCTGCGCCGAATCAGCCGATGCCGAGCGATCAGGCCAATCAGGTGCAGGCGACGGCGCGTTCGTTGCGAGAGCATCTCGACCCGAGTCATCTAGAGGGGCTGACGAGAGCGGTGAAAGCATTCCTGGAGGCTGGGGCCAAGGCGAATGTGAAGCGTTGGAATCATGCAGTTGAGTACACTGCCTGTTGTGCTGGTTTACTGCTCTCAGGTGATCTCCAAATTGCAAAGAAGATCATTAGCGCGGAACCGCAAGTACCGGGGGATCCACCCCCGGCAGATAAGCTGAAGGAGCTTTTGGTCTTTAGTGTCAGTGAGCAATACTTCGCATTACGCCAAGCTCTAGGAATTCAGATCCAGACTTGAGTAAAAAAAGGCCGGCATTTTGCCGGCCTTTCGCGTTTTTGCGACACGGGCCTTCCCCTGGCCGCTCGACAGCTGTTTGTGTCACTGAGATTTAATAGGAAAAGTGCTTATTTCCGGAATTTACCTATGCCTGCAATTACGCTTACAACTCAAATAGATGCGCCTATCGAAAATGTCTTTGATTTATCAAGGAGTATCGACCTGCACGTGGAATCAACGCACCAGACAAATGAGAAGGCGATTGCGGGTTGTACTAGTGGACTTATCAATCTGGGCGAAGAAGTTACTTGGGAGGCAACGCACTTTGGAATCCGCCAGCGATTGACAACAAAGATCATGAAGTTTGACCGTCCACATCATTTTCGTGACTCGATGGTATCTGGCGCATTTCATCGTTTTGACCATGACCATCATTTCCAAGGAAACAACCAGCAGACAGTCATGCGCGACATATTTGACTACACCTCACCGTTGGGTTTGCTCGGATCCGTCGCAGACGTTGTATTTTTAAAACGTTACATGTGGCAACTACTTAATAAGCGCAATCAGCTTATCAAGACTGTTGCAGAAAATGGCAACATCGATCGATACCGACTCACGACCTAAGCGAAGAGGCAACGCGTGCGCAACGGAGCACAAGATACTAAGTAGGGCACCAATAAATGCCAGTGGCAAGATGGCCGACAGCCATCGCCGCCAAGCGAATGACCAATTAATTAGTCTGGTACCATAAGTGGCAGACGAGCGCTGTCTCGATTGGATCGGGCGGCGACCACTGTCACCACCAATTATTTCAAGGTGCTCAAGTCCTGGTGGTTCAGTTCCGACTGGGAGATTCAAAGAGAAGCCGTAATCCCAAAGAGAATCGCCCTTCCGCCCCATTCTTTTCGGCTGAGTCAATCCAAGTTGAGGGTCGAGAGGCGATTGTGCTGCCGGTGAATTGCAGAAACCCACCAATTCCCCAATGGTGACGTGTATACAGGTCGGCTCCTAATTTGAGCTTCAGCCACTCAACCGCCCAATACTTTCCATCTACGGATAGAGTTTCATCGTTCAAAGAACCGGTGCCTTGGAGCTGGAGCGAGCGTAGGCCCACGCCGTACATGATGAAGGGGCTACCAGCCAACCCATCTGCCAGATGGTAGCGAAGAAAGCCTCCCACGGAGTAGGCCTTGAGACGGCACTCTTCACAGCTCTGGGGACTGCCATAGCTGCTCCAATCGGCCTCGACTCCAAGAAAGACGAAGCGAGACAGACCCCAACCAATATCGCCAGCAAATCCATAGCCTGTTCTTGCCACGTCTGAGAGGGCTAAATTGTGACCGAGTCGTCCGTAGGGGACGTAGAGCCCGGCTGGAGAGACTGCGAACTGCAAGTGACCAGCAACTTGGGAAGCTGGAAGAGTAGGGGCTTCTTTGGGTGAGTCTTTGGGGGCTGGCTCTGAAATGCCATCAAAGGCGAGGGCACTCGTGGAAGAAAAGGCCAAAGCCGTTAGAACCTGTGCAAGAAGAAAGACGCGGAGGGTTGCTCCCAAAGGAAGGGCGGGGATCATTTTTCTTCGTTACCATATTTTTTGCAACATCCACCCCCGGGGACCGACAACTAGCTTATGCAGGGAGAAAGGCCGGAACCGACAGAAGAGCTCCAGTTAGTTGAGCTACCTCAAGCTTATCGGCTCGTAGCTAGGGGGGCCTTTGGTGAAAGAGTTCGCAGGTTAAGGTGTCATGAGAGTTTGATTCTTGGAAGCGCGTCGGAGGTCGACTGGCAATTAGATGACACGACGATATCGGGCCCGCATTGTCGGGTTGTTTGGAGGGCGGGAGGCCTCGATGTTTGCGATCTAGAGAGCACAAATGGGCTGCTTGTGGGGAGTTTGCGAGTTACTCAGGCCCGCCTTTGTGGTGCTGGGGCAGTGATCATGCTGGGGCGCGTGAGTTTAACTCTTGAGCGAGTTTTGAATCGAAGAGCTTCTCAAAGCGCGGGGCGTTGGGGATTGATGGGTGAATCCGCGAAAATGAGGCGTCTACGGCAAGAGATTAGTGAGTTCGCCCGCCTTTCGGCTCCGGTGCTGATTACTGGGGAGTCGGGGACCGGGAAAGATTTAGTCGCAAGAGCCTTGCATGAAGCCTCGGGCCGTAGCGGTGATTATGTGGCTCTTAATGCCGCTGCCTTGCCTGAAACAATGTTGGACGCTCCATAAAATCACCTTACCCCTCCGGCAAAGAACGACAGTCTTATCATCCCCCACTCATCATCGACTCAAAAAACAAACACACCCGCTCATCTCTTCCCTCCTTTGCTCTTCCCCGAAGGCTGCCCTGA
>JAKVCH010000121.1 GCA_022447485.1 Polyangiaceae bacterium
GACTTTCTTAGTATTGCCGTCCCCAGACAGTCGGGACGCCAACCAAACGCGGCCGAGGCGCGCCAGTGGATCCCGCACGCACGCTACGCCGACTCGGTTCTCAGGGAATTTGAGCAACGCAGCGAAGAATTTGGCCTCTCGGAGCGTCTAGCCAGAGGGGAGAAGCCTCGGAGCATCTTCTTTGGCGGGGGAACCCCCTCTCTTTGGGATCCTGAGGAGCTAGGAAGAGTTCTCCATGGGATCCGTCAAAAGGTGCAGCTCAGCCCTGATGAGGAGCTAGAGATAACGGTTGAATGTAACCCAACAAGCGTAGATCGCGCTCACTTTGAAGCCCTCCGATCCGTCGGAGTCAATCGGGTGAGTGTCGGTGTTCAATCGACGAATGACCAACAATTGAAGTTTCTGGGACGCCTCCATAACTCTGATGGAGCCCTCCACGCATTGGAGGCTGCTCTCGAAGCAAATCTACCTCAGGTGTCAGGCGATCTAATTTACGGGGTGTACCGTCAATCTCCCGAACAGGCTGTGCAAGAGGTACGTCAGGTTGCCCAGCTACCACTGCAGCACCTAAGTGCCTACATGCTAACAATCGAACCGGGGACGCGATTTGGGCTGGAGCAGAAGCAAGGACGCCTCCCCACTCTCGACGACGAAATGGTCGCAGCTTCCTTTCTACGAGTGAGAGACGCTCTCAAAGACGAAGGCTTTGAGCATTATGAGATTAGTAACTTTTCTCGGGAAGGTTCTGCTTCCATCCACAACTTAGGCTATTGGCTGGGCCGAGACTATATCGGCCTGGGAACGGGCGCCTACGGAACCTGGAGCAAGCGAAATGCCACAAAATTCCGCTACCGGAATTTGATTTCGGCGGAGCAATACATGACTCAATGGACTGAAGGAGTGCAGGGGCCGCCCAGTAAAACGCTCCGAGCAATTCACAACTACGAAGAGCTTGACTCAGAGACTATCTTAAACGAGCGCCTCATCCTTGGGCTACGAACCCAACAAGGTGTCCTGTTGCCCTTCGATCTGGAAAAAAACAACCTTTCTCAGCTAGGGCTCGCTTGGCATGACTTAAGCGCCAAGCGCCTCACCCATCTCGAAGGCCAACTCCAAAAACAGCTCGCCCAGGGCAAAATGCTGCACAAAAATCAGCATTGGAGCATTGCTCCCGAACACTGGCTCAAGTCGGACGCGATTATCTTGGAGCTACTCTAGAGCGCCCCCAGCCTATACCAGGAACGCCTCACTCAACGCTCGGCAACAACACAATCGAAAATTCGATATGACGACCAGATAGGAAGGTTAAGTAGGCTCCCCGAGGTGGACCCTTTGCTTGCAGCCTCATCCCCAGACCAGCGACCAAGTCAGGACTCGTCGGCTCATACTCCAGAGAGGGTTCCTTTTGCTGCACCTGATAACTTAGCTTTAAAACCGCTACACCTCGGCCCTCCGCCGAAATGCGAAAGCGACTATGACGGAGGTAAAAATGATTTCGCCGCACTGTTCGGGCTAAAACCCCAGCACCTGGCTGTGCCTCCGACTTCTCGAGGGTCCCATTTTCGCCAACGGTTAATTGTACGGTACAACTTCCAGTCCTTCCTGGCTCCAACTGCAGCCACTCATTGTCTGGCTTCGCAGCCAAGGGCAGCGTTTTTATAAAAGCAGCCCTTAGGTCCAAGCGCCCGGCGCGAACATCGGCGGCACCAAACGATCCAGCCGGTGCTTGAGAGGCAGCAGAAGCCGAGGAATCTGTCGACGGCTGAGCCGCAGCAGAAGCCGAGGAATCAGCCGAAGGCAATGGCTGACGGTCAGGGGTCAATATTTTAGAACTCGCTTCATCGGAATGCCCTACTTTACTTTCCGAAGGCTCCTTTTCGGGCCGCGTCTCGTCCTGCTCATCGCCCTCTGACGATGATGGGCTGCGATTCTTCGACGGCGCCTGCTCTAAATCAGAGGCAGCTCTCTCTGGGGTTTCCCCATTGACCAACGGAGATGCTGCTGAAGTTGCTTCGCTCGAAGACGAAGGGGCCGAAGCACTTTCTTTTTCGTCTGAGGCTGCGACCTCAATTAGATGCCCCGAAAATGCGAGCCCTGGCTCAGACGGCTCCAGAGGAGGAGTTCTCCTCGGCAGCCGTCGCTCAGCATAAAAAACCAGGCTGCCCAGGCTACCATGCAACAGGAGAGAAAATAAAAGGAAGAGGAGTAGCCCAAGGCGAGGTTTGCTCAGACGATACATGAACTAGCTGCTAACCACAGCTGCCGGCTGCCAGCCCTCCAAAGCAGCAAGAGCTCTTTCTGCCATTGCTTCATATTTCGCACGTTTTTTGAGCCGAGGCCCCTCCCAAGGAGATAGATGGGCAAAGGTGATATTCGAAGGCTGATAGTCGTCTTCGTGACGACTGGTTTGACGGAGCAACCCCGCATGGGCTGTGTGCTCGGGCGGCAAGCTTGGCTCAACTCCACTTAATCGAGCAGCGATAAAGTGCGCAGCTAACCATCCTCCAGCGGCAGCTTCCACATAACCCTCTGTGCCAATGATCTGACCAGCAAGGTACACCCCTGGGGCAGACTTTAATTGCCATGTTTGGTCAACGCATTGGGGTGCATTGAGGAAGGTATTACGATGAACAGCTCCAAAACGCAGAAACTCGGCATTTTCCAGGCCTGGAATCATCTTCAGAACTCGCTTTTGTTCACCCCACTTCATGCGAGTTTGAAACCCAACCAAATTATAAGCAGTGCCGGCTTCATCTTCTTTGCGAAGCTGCACAACAGCAGCAGGCCAACGCCCAGTCTTGGGGTCAGTAATCCCCGAGGGTTTCATTGGCCCGAACGAAAGAGTCTTTTCGCCTCGCTCCGCCATCACCTCAATGGGCAAACACCCCTCAAAGTACTTCACCTTCTCAAACTGATTCGGTTCAACTTTTTCCGCATCCACAAGAGCCTTCACAAAGGCTTGGTATTCATCCTTGGTGAAGGGACAGTTAATATAGGCGGTCTTCTCTTCTTCTGTTTCGCCCTTATCCCAGCGTGAAGCAAAAAATGCTTTTTCCATATTAATGCTTTCCGCATCAATGATCGGTGCAATTGCATCATAATAGGCCAGACCGCCGCCTACTAATTCTTCCAGTTCTTTTGCCAGCTTGTCGCCAGTGAGCGGTCCTGTGGCAATCAATAAAGGTCGAGCCGAAGGGATTTCTTTTACCTCTCCTTCAACAATCTCGATCAGCTCATGTTGTCGAAGACGGCGAGTCATCTCTGCTGCAAATTTTTCTCGGTCGACAGCCAAAGCTCCACCGGCAGGCACCTTCGTCTGCGCCGCCGCTTCCATGACCTCTGAGCCCATGCGCCGCATCTCTTCTTTCAGTAGCCCAACTGCATTCGTTAGGGCCGCGCCTCGAAAGGAGTTGGAACAAACCATTTCGGCAAAGTCTCCACTCGACTGAGCCGGAGTCCGTTGAGCAGGCTTTTGCTCCAAAAGACGGACTCGATAGCCCCGCTTTGCCAGCTGCAATGCAGCTTCGCTGCCCGCAAGTCCTGCCCCAATGATCGTCACATCTGGTTCACTCATCGTCAGGAGTGGTAGCTCCTTGCTCGGCCAAGCGCAAAATGCCTGCAACGGTCTTGTGAATTCTCCCCTCAAGCAATAATTTCAGTACAATCCATTGGGTTTTTTTGGCCTCAAACCCAGCTGATTCAACCAGATACTCGAGAGGCTGGGGTCGGTGGAGCAAAATTTCAAGAATCAAACGACGCTCGGGGTCTCCCGACGCAAAGTAGCCTGGGTCCCCTGGAGCTGAAGGTGACTCTGCGGCGGACGGTGACTCTGCGGCAAGATTTCCTTCATGAGTATCAAAAGTCGCCTTCAGCTTCGTACGGTGACCCAAAGTGCGAATTTCAGAAAGATAGTCCATCAACTGTTGGTCTTGATACAGTCGAAAAAATTCCTTCGATTCAAAAGCTATCCTCTGGCCCTCAGCGCGAGTCGAATTGTAAACTGGGGGGAGCACATACACACGTCGGCCCATGGCACGAGCATGCTTCAATGTATTTTGGACCCCACTCCTCCTTGGAAATTCACTCACAACAAGAGCGTCACAAAGAGCAACGAGATAACTATTCCGTTGATAGTAGTATTGAGGCTGGACTCTTCGCTGCTGTAGCGCATCACAAAGGTACCCTCCTCCGCCTTCCACAATCCGCTGAAAAAGCTCCTGATGGGCTCGTGGCGTCGCCTTTTCGTAGGCGATAGGCGCCACAACCAAGGTCTTGCCATGGGCAGCCAAAGCACCCCGATGTGCCGCCGCATCAATCCCTCGAGCACCTCCAGATACGATGGTCGCACCTTGTTCGGCCAAACGGCCCGCCAATTCAAAAACGGTCCGATCGGCAACAGAGGAGGTCAACCGGGATCCGACGATCGCGACATAAGGGGGCGGCGGAAACTCTCCCCAGAGGTAAAATCGCTCAGGGGGCGCCAGGTGGTCGAGGAACTGAGCGGGCAGGTGAGATATTTTCAGACAGTGAGGCTGCACAGACCTTCCTTCGGACAGCCTGTGCGCGAGTTGGGGAGTTTATTTTCGCCATGCAAGATTTGCCTGAGCGACAAATTCACGACTCTTGGCCCGATCTTTCGAGCCAGGCGCGCTCTCGACACCTGAGGCAGTATCAACACCATAAGGGCGAACAACCTGCATCGCTTGAGCAACATTGTCAGGGGAAAGACCACCTGCCAGCACCATGCGGCGGCAAGCATTGAGCTCCTCAATCAACTGCCAATCAAAGCTCTTCCCCGTTCCCCCCTGGGCACCAGCAACCTTGGCGTCAACCAAGATTCTCTCTCCGCCATAGGCCAGCGCCGCCTGGGCATCTGCTGCCGAGCCTATACGCATTGCCTTGAATGCTGGAAACGGGCAGGTTGCTAAAAACTCCGGAGACTCGTTGCCGTGCAGTTGCACCGAATCAACTTCGGTCACGCGAAATAGTTCCTCGAGCGCCTCTCTCGTTTGGTCAACAACCACTGCGACGACCTCAGCGCGTCTCCCCACCGCTTCAACAATTTCCCGGGCCACCCCCGCGCTAATCACACGGGGGGAGCTTGGGACGAAGTTTAGACCAATCGCTGACACTCCTGCCTCAACCAGCATTTCAGCATCAGCGACGGTCGTAATGCCGCATATTTTGACCCAAGGTTTCATAAAATCATCGAAGTGAGACGGTTCCACCAACTTTGCTCGCTTGTGTATTTTCTAAGAGGTCCCTACCAGCGAGTTCTCTATCTCCGCTAGCTCAGCCTGCGAGTACTCTGCCCTGCAGGTACTCAGCGAAAGCCCAGCGCAACCCTATTGAATTTTCAATAAATCTTTGACGATCGCTATCACTTGAGGAGCTTGAATCGGCTTCGTGATATAAGCATTCGCTCCTAATTGTAGAGCTCTCTGGCGATCTTCACTGGCTCCCTCAGTGGTAATGATCACGATTGGAGTATCTTGATGAGCGGGATCGCTTCGAACTCTCTTCACCAACTTCAGGCCATCCATGATCGGCATGTTAATATCGGTCAAGATGATGTCGTACTTGGATGCAGCGAGCTTTCGTAGGCCATCCACGCCATCATCTGCCTCCGTTACACGCAAGTTTTTGACGCGTGCCAAGGCAAAGACAAGCAATTGGCGCATCATGGGGGAATCTTCAACAACCAAGCAGGAATATTCAGACATCTCGTGAATTTGGGTGATAAAGACTTAAATACTTAAGTCTCGAAAGGAATCTATACCGGGGAGTTTTCTTTGCGCTTGTTCGAAAAGAGCAGCAGTCATCAAGGCACTTGGCGCATGTTCAATCAGTAACTTGAATAATTCGATATCAGTCCGCGAGAACTCTGATTTTTGCTCCAAAGTTGCAAAAATTGCAATTGCCCCGACTGGCCTTGATTCAAGTACCAAAGGCACGACAACAAGGGGAGAGTCAAAATTGGGTTCCGAGCTCAAATGATTCTCTGTGACGTACAGCTCGACCTTCTTGAGATAGCGGCCGACCACTGAGTCGAGCTCAGTACTCTCCAAGAATTCTCCGACAACACCCTCCGAGGCAATCGGCACCAAAGTCTCTGAGGGGGCGTCGAGCAAGTAGACGGTGTAGGCTTGAGCACCTACCAATTGGGCGAGGATCTCTTTGATGCGCCGAATGACCGACCGGGGCACCATTTGTTGGTGCAGTTGATTACTTGCAACGAATAGGTTTGCTAACGAAGAAAATTGCTCCTCGACCTCTTGAAAGCGAGCATCAAATTGACCTTGAGCTTCTTCTGCTTGAGCGGTCCGCGTCAATAATTCTCGCCGCTCTTCCTCAAGACGCTCCACCTTCGCCAAGAGACGAGCGAGGGCATCATCGGTCTCCAGTTGATTCCGCAAACGCTGATTCTCAGCCTCAAGAGCTCGCACTTGATCGCGCAACAATCGATATTCCGTCAGGAATTCCTCACTCAACTTGCCACCGGCGCTAAAGTTTTGAAGAACTTCTCGCGTCTGCCTTTTGAGATCAGGCGGAGGCGCGCTTTCATCACCCTTGTGGGCCAAAACTGACCTCCATTTCTGAAACCCGCCTCATGGAGAGGACCGTAACACGGTCCCCAGGTTAATTCGAATCATGATCCAGATCGTGACAGAATCAGACGTAAAAGCGGTTTCTCAAACCGAAGCTCAGGCGCGGCACCACCTACGCACTGCCGGAACCCCCATTTCTTCGGCTCATTCGCAAGACCCTTGCATTTGAACCAGCAATTTGGCCGTCTGTGCGCCATGAGCGAATTGGGCAGCCGTAAGGGCGATCATATTGACTTGGCGATCTCCGGTAACGTGGGCTTTCGAAAAGGCACGCTTTTGGATGAAGTCCAATTAATACATTGCAGCTTGCCAGAATTACACGTTGATAAAATTGAGCTCGCCACAGACTTTCTGGGCTGCCGGCTTTCTGCTCCACTTCTCATCGCCGCGATGACCGGAGGCACGGAGCGAGCGGGTCTGCTGAACCTAAAACTGGCAGAGGTTGCAGAACAAGCGGGAGTCGCCCTTGGACTTGGTTCCCAACGAGCCATGGTCAAGACCGGTGAGGTGAACCAGGAAATCGCAGCGTCCTATCGCTTGCGACAGGTTGCACCTTCTATCCCTATCCTCGGCAATTTAGGAGCGGTTCAAGCCGCCGAAATGTCCACGAGTCTCGTGTCTGAAATGCTCGACGCAGTTCAGGCTTCTGCGCTTTGCATCCATCTCAACCCAGCCCAGGAGATGATCCAACCAGGCGGAGACCGGGACTTTCGGGGTTGCGAGGATGCAATCGCCCGCCTCGCGGACGAACTGAAACTGCCAGTCATTGCCAAAGAGACGGGCTGCGGTATCTCAGCCAGCGTCGGTCATCGACTCAAGAAACTTGGAGTACAACACGTCGACATCTCTGGTGGCGGCGGCACGTCTTGGGTCGGCGTCGAAGCTCGTCGAGCCCACGGGGATAAAGTTCGACAAGGAGAGGAGTTCTGGGATTGGGGCATTCCAACGGCGGCAAGTATCTTGCAGCTAGCCCCGCTTCAGTTTCAAACCCTGATCGCCACTGGGGGAATCAAAAGCGGTTTAGATGTAGCACGAGCCCTCAATTTGGGAGCGAATCTAGCCGGAATCGCCCGTCCGGTGTTACAAGCTCTCGATGCTGGAGGACAAGAGGGGGCCATCAGCTTCATCGAGGCCGTTGCTGACGATCTCAGGGCCGCCATGCTCCTCACGGGCAGCGGCAGCGTGAAGGCCTTACAGGAAAAACCGCGGCTCATTGGGCCCAATTTGCAGGTCTGGAAGGCACCGCTTTAAAGTTCCCCCCTTTTTTAACCCAGCTTTCAACTTCTGACTCCTGAAAATTCGTCATGCCTCAGCGTAGCGCTCCCTCGCCCACCCCTTTTCTGAACCACCTCAAGCGGGTGAAAACAAAGCTCACCCCTCGGCTGAAAGAAGTCCTCGCCGCTAGTGAAAGTCTGGCTCTTTCCCGTGGGAAGGAAGTCGGCGCAATGGCGGCAGCTGTGACCAGCCTGTGCGATAGAGGTGGGAAGCGCCTCAGACCAGGACTCTGTGTCACCGGTGCAATTTGCGTGCAGGACGAACTTGACTGGAATGTCCTCA
>JAKVCH010000122.1 GCA_022447485.1 Polyangiaceae bacterium
CTTATGGCGATGTCTTCAGTGCCGCCGAGCGGGCCGGCTACCCTTGGGCCGTCGCTGATGGGGTACGCGTTGCGACCGCTCAGCCTCCTCGCCTCGCAAAGACAAAGGAGCATGATATTGATATTATCATCAATGAGAAGCTTCGCTCGAATCAATTGACGCTGGATGAGGTGCGAGAGGCATTGCGCTGGGGCCAGGGTGCCATCAAGATTAAGCGCGGCAAGAAGTTGATTCCGCTCTCGAGTGGGGGAGCTTGTCCGAAGTGCGGCTTCTCTGTCGGTGAACTAGACCCTCGGTTCTTTTCCTTTAATACGCGTCAAGGACAGTGCTCTCGCTGCGAAGGAACGGGTTTAGAACCCCAGCCAAAAAAGAAGGGGCGCTCGACTCAAGCCCCTCCCAGTCGGCCCTGTAAAGCCTGCAATGGCGAGCGCCTCAGTCCCTTGGCGAGGAAAGTCCAACTCAAGGGCTGGACCTATCCTCGATTGACTCAGCTCTCTGTGCGAGAGGTGCGAGATCTGCTCCCGAAGATGAATTTTTCGGGAAAAGCAGAAATTATTTTCGAGCCTATCCTCAGGGAACTTTCCCGTCGTTTGCGTTTCTTGGGTGAAGTGGGTCTTGACTACCTTAGTCTTGATCGCGATGCGGCTACTCTCTCGGGAGGTGAAATTCAGCGCTTGCGCCTGGCCGCACAACTAGGTGCGGGCCTGACCGGGGCCCTTTATGTTCTCGATGAGCCGACGATTGGATTGCACCCCCGAGATACCGCACGACTTTTGGATAACCTAAGAGCGTTGGTCAAGACGGGCAGTACGGTTTTGATGGTTGAGCACGATGAGGACGCGATACGCGCCGCCGATCACTTGATTGATATGGGACCCGGGGGCGGGCCGCGGGGTGGACAATTAATTGCGTCGGGTCCCCCGCAAAAGGTGCTCAGAAAAAAAGGTTCGCCCACGGCGAAGGCTTTGGCTCAAGAGCGCTATCAGCGCGCCCTGCTCCCTGTGAGTACCAAGAGC
Source organism: Polyangiaceae bacterium (assembly GCA_022447485.1). GTDB lineage: Bacteria > Myxococcota_A > Polyangia > Polyangiales > Polyangiaceae > NIC37A-2. The sequence continues at coordinate 1,017 of JAKVCH010000122.1, forward strand.
GCGATGGTCGAGCTTTGGGGTGCTCGGGAGCATAATCTGAAGAATTTGGACCTAGCGATTCCTCGGGGGCGCCTGACGACGGTGGTGGGCGTGAGTGGATCCGGCAAAAGCACTTTGATTCGGCAAGTATTTTTGCCGGCCCTACAAAAAGAGCTTGAGCGGGTTCATGATAAGTTAGGTGCCTACGATTCCATCGAGAATTGGGGTGAGATCAAGAGAGCTATTGCTGTCGATCAGTCACCCATCGGGCGTAGTCCGCGGAGTTGCCCTGCAACATTTTTGGGTATTTTTGATCTGATCCGTAAACTTTTCGCGAGTCTTCCCGAGGCTCAAGTAAAAGGCTTCTCTCCGGCTCGCTTCTCGTTCAATACACCCAAAGGGGGACGATGCACCGAATGCGATGGCCAAGGGGTGATTGCTCATGAAATGAGCTTTTTGCCTGATGTTGTGACCACCTGTCCTGTTTGCGCAGGAGCTCGCTACGAAGAGCGAACTCTCGAAGTCAAATACAAAGGCCTATCAATTGGCGATGTTCTTCAGCTCGCCGCGGAGGACGCGATTGAGGTCTTTGCGGCTCATCCTAAGATTTGCGCACCACTGCGGGTTCTTTGCGACTTAGGTGCTGGCTACTTGAGTTTAGGACAAGGTAGTCACACTCTGTCTGGTGGTGAAGCCCAACGGTTAAAGTTGGCCACTGAGCTCACGGCAGGCTCCCGCCATGAGCCGACTCTTTACGTTCTCGATGAACCGACGACTGGGCTGCATCTGGCAGATGTTGATAAGCTGGTCGGGGTTTTGGAGCGACTGGTCGATCGAGGAGATACGGTTGTTGTGATCGAACATCATCCCGATGTGATGCTTTCCTCCGATTGGTTGATCGAATTGGGCCCGGAAGGTGGTCCGGGGGGCGGCGAAATTGTCTTTGCAGGAACGCCCGCAGCTCTCAGCAAGAAGAAAACGCCTACGGGTCAGGTGTTGCAAGCCGCCGCTCGCCGTTAATTCCTTAGGCAGTGCTTTCTAGGGCACCAAGTAAGGCGACTTGGATATCGAGGCGTCGAGCCGTCGATATCGCAGTCCCATCCAGTTCATTAATTTCAAAGCGGTCGTGCACTCGGGCGCCATGAGTGCGAATTTTGGAGCTGACAATTTGCACATTCTTGAGGTGAAGAGCTGTGGTAATGGCAAGGAGCAAGCCCGTACGATCGTCCGTATCGATCTCAAGGATATTCAGCTGGCCTTGTCGATCTTCCAAGAACCGAATCGTTGTCCCTTCAGGCGCGTCGGCCGAGCTTCTACCAAGGGTAATCCTTTGGGAGGGGCGACCTTGGAGTAATTCGTCGAACACAGCGATGTAGCGTTCGACCTGAGTTGGGTCGAGAGGATTGGCTCCCGTGCGAACCCAAAAAAGGTTGACGGTGGTCGGTGGTCGGTTGGAACGCTGGTAGGTTTCAGCCTGCTCAATTTCGTAGCCCAACTCGCTCCAGGCTGAAGTTAAGAGCGAGAATGCGCCTTGCTTCGTGTCTGTGACGACGCAGACCCCACTCAACGCTGGGTCGTTGGTTGGGAAAAGCGCTCCGCAGCTTTTTTCTGGCTCACGGCGTGCGGCGGCGTAGGCGTGAGCTGCTTGCTGCACCAAGCTAAAGTTTTCTTGGTATTCGCGAGGTAGAGAATCTGCCCAATCTTCTTCTCGAAGGTTGCCTGATTGAGGTGGAAGATGGGGTGTTGATGTCGTCACAGAGGCGATATTAGCCCTGGTTAGGGATCCAGGGTGTTTCAGGTTGGTTTTTTTTGAAGTTTTCGTAGCGAGCGAGCACGAAGAGTAGATCGCTTAAACGGTTGAGATATTTCACTAAAACGGAGCGAGCATGACCCCAGCGGAGAACGTCTCTCTCGGCACGGCGACAAATCGTTCGTGCCAAGTGTAAGCTTGTGCCGGAAGCGCTTCCAGATGGCAAAATGAAGGTCGTCAGGGGTGCAAGAGGCTCTTCATGACGGTCGATCGCCTTTTCCAATTCCTCAATCGCGTCCGCATTCACCAAAGACATGCGCAGCGTCTTTTCTTTGCCGGTGACCGTGGCGAGCTCTGCGCCGACGACGAAGAGTTCGGCTTGCACCTGAGTCAGTATTTCATTGACACTCGGCTCGGGAGTTTGGGAGCGGACAACTCCCAAACAGGCATTCAATTCGTCAACGGCCCCAAAAGCTTCCACCTGGGGGGAGCTTTTCGATAAGCGCGCTCCACCGAAGAGCCCAGTCGTACCGTCGTCACCCGTCCGTGTGTAGATCTTCATGGGCCGAGCTATAGCAGCTTCTTGTCAGCAGGGGAGTCAACTCCCCGACCCTTTGGGTCTAAATCATCAAGACGGCCTTGGAGCCGTTTTGCATAGGGTTTGGAGAGCGGGTATCAGCTCGCTCGCCGACAGGCTTCTACCCACGTGGAGAGATCGCTCGGAGCGGCCTCGGTGATGCGTACGGCGAAGCCAGGTGGCACGGTGGCCGACTCGTTGCTGCCAAACTTTCGCCGCCACACGACTTCACCGACGAGGCGAACTTGTGTCTGCTGATGAGGAGGCTTTAGCTCTAGCCAGAGTCTGTCCTCAGCTGGCGGCGCCAAGGTGCGAATGTAGAGTCCACCCTCACTAATATTGTAGGTAAACCCTATCTCATCCTCTTCAGTACCAGCGGAGCGAAAACGAATCGAAGTGCCGTAGAGGAAGCGCGGGCTTTGTCGCAGGTTCTGAACGCTGTCCCGCAATAATTCATTGGCGAGGAAAACAACATTTTCTGGAGGAGAGGAGGCGTCGGGCACTCGAGCTTGAGCATGCTGTCCCAGATGGGCGTACCAGGGGTCAAAGTCGCGCGGCTCGGTGGAAAAGATGACGTTGGTGGGGGAGCGTTCTTGAGCGGCGCGAATGAAGGCCTCAGGGTCATCGCAAAGATTTGAACTGACGATCGCAACGCCCACGGCGGTTGCCCGAGAATACTCCATAGCATCCTCTTTATTCACGGCGAAGAGTACCTGATAACCAGCATTTGAAAGTGCCCGGGCCATGGCAATACGCCGAGGCGCGTAGGGCTCTGCAACGACGGCCGTACCCAAGACGCTATTTTGGTTTTGAGGCGTACCGCTCAATAGAGCTCGGAGTCGTTGGGTGAGTGCCGAGGGGCGTTCCGGTGACACGACATCGTCGGCTCCCCAGCTAAAGGCACCAGTGAAAACAAGATCAGAGGGTTCATTTGCGAGCGCCAAAATAGGCAGAGCACGATGACGGGACTGAGCCCGCGTTCCCAGGGCAATACCCATGGGGTCGTCGGCGCCATCGCTGAGCAGAATGGCTTTGGGTTGATGCGTTTCAAGCCAAGCTCCTGCTTCATGAGCAGATTGCGCCCGATAGATTGAAATGGCCGAAGCTCGAGCTGCCTCTTTCAGGCAGGCCTGTTCCTTGCGGGCGAATTGACCAAAGACAAGAATTTCTGCGGGCGTATTCATCTCCGGAGGATCAACGGCAGATTTTGTTATTTCTTGAGACTCTCTTTTTGAGACGCTCAAGGCTCCTGCTTGTTTGCGATAAAACTCAGGGAAGCGGCGCCGATTTCTGTTGAATTAGCCGGCCAGAGTATCAGTGATACGAGCCTCGATGACCGAGAGTTCAAGGTCTTTGGCGATTGCCAGCTCTTGCTCGAGGAGAGATTTCGCTTGCTCCAAAAGCCGACGCTCACCAAAACTGAGATCTTTATCGTATCGTAATCGACACATGTCTCGCAGGACCCTCGCTACTTCGATAGCCGAGCCGCTAGTGACCATCTCTGTATAGGCACGGAAGCGACGGTTCCAGGGCTGAATGCTGACGGCGACCTCTGGCTTAGCCAGTTCGATGAGAATTTCATCAGCTTCCTCTTCCGTCATAATTGTTCGTAGACCGACCCGTGCAGCGGCCAACTTAGGCACCATCACGCGCAGATCATTTGCCTTGATATCGAGAACGTAGACTTCGGTGAGCAAGCCAGCAATCTCTCTCTCCTCGACTCCCGAAACAATACCAACGCCGTGGCTTGGGTGTACTGCAAGGTCACCCTCCTTGAGGTCGAGACCCATTCCAGCACTAATTTCTTCTTCTATTGCGTTCAGCATTCATTCCCCCTCAAGTTCGTTCGCAAGCCGCTTCTCATCGGTTCTATTCGCGGGTCTCTTTTCGCGAGCACCCTCTCCCGCTCACTGTTCCCCGTCGAGAAGCGAGATTTAATTATCGCTTGAAAGAGTGTCGTTGGTCAAATCTTAGATTTTTTCCGGAAGCGAGGGGAGGCGTTGGTCTGAGATTGGTTCTGCTTCTTTTGGCGAAATTTGAGGGAATTCACCTTGCAACAGAGGTATCATTCTCTCTTCTAAGTCTTTGACTCGCCATTCGATCGTCATACGACATTCTTGATAGTCGCCTCGTGGGACACACTCTGTTGCTGGACCACGTAAAGGATCATTGAGTCCTAAAGCGGCGAAGAGACGACCTTGTTGCATCTTCTCGAACCAACGATTCATTGTGGTTGGTAGATCTTTCGATGGCCAGGTGCCCAAGAGGTGAACTTCGATGGAGCAGGCTGGTCCGAGTAGATCGAGGGAGAGGTTTGCAGCGCCCAGCTCTGAGAGAATGGCGCCAGGAGCCGATTCAACCGGCCCTCTTACGTAGAGTTGTACTGGTGCATTTTCGGGGGGAGTGAGGGGAGCAAAGGCTGGCGCTGCGAGTCCTGGTGGAATTTCTTGGAGGCGCCCCTGCGCACGGGCAACAAGCAGGCGCCCAAGGCTGAGGTCCTGGCGCACAAGAGCGAGCCATTCGCCCGTCATACTGATCAGCATGGCGGGGCCCTCTGGAAAGATAGCGCTCATCACTCGAAGAGGGCCTTCGCTTGTGGGTTCTTCCCGAAGGCTCAATGCGCGTTCTCGAAAGTCCTGCGTAATGGCTACGCTGGTAGCGGGACTTCCTAAAAGGAGAACGGAGCCTAATTCGTATTCAGCATACCAGGCTTCATTGAGCTGACGGAGGTTGATACCCGTGACCTGTAGGTAATGGTGAAGTCGTTCGTCGCTTAAAAGCATTCCTAAAGTCGAAGACCAGCCTGGGTCCTGAATCATTTGCGCAGGACGAAGCGCGAGAGCAAAGCGAAGCCCGAGGGGCGGTAGGTAGTCGGCTAGGGGAAGATGAAAGTCTCTCTCGACGACTTCCTCTATTTTTTGTGACGGTGCTTTCTGTCCTTGGCAACCTGTGAGGAGGAATAAAAGCGCAAAAATCCCAAGGATAGATTTCATGAGGTGCGGTGCAATCGGAGGAACGGCTTCGGGCGGATCGCGATCGCGACTCTAAACGATTTTATTTAATCACCCGACGATGAAGGGTTGCTCTCTGTTTGGGGAGCAACAGAGCCTGGGTTGAGGTCAGCTCCTGAGGCAGAGCTCTGATGCTTCGCTGATGCTTCACTGCTCTCGATTCCAGGCCTTGAGATTTCGTCTGAAGAGGAGTCGTCGTCTTCGTCGTCAAGAAAGGGAGCCAAAGAGCGACTCTTATCGACCAGCTCTCGTAATTCCTTGCCGACCTTGAAGAAGGGTAGATGCTTCGCCATGACGGGCACAGGACGTCCCGTGCGGGGGTTCCTTCCTGCATAGGGCTTGTAGGGGCGTACTGTAAAACTGCCAAAGCCACGAATTTCGACGCCTTCCCCTTTGCGCATCGCATCCGTCATCGAGTCGAAAACACAATTCACGATCGCTTCAGCTCGCGCTCGGGTGAGTCCGCCTCGGGCCGCTATTGCTTCGATTAATTCGCTCTTTGTCATCCCCTCACTCGTTCCTCTCTCCCCATGTTTTTTCGTAACCATGCGAATGTCAACGATTTTTCAGCATTTTGGGTGCTTTGCTTCCTCGCGGAGCGCTAATCTTTCCCATTCAATTCATGGGGGCCCGGGGCACCTCTGCGAACGATGATCGCATCGAGGAGAACTTCCCTCGTTCCTAGATGCTGAAAGAGAGCGTTCATTGAAGCTGAATTTAGCTGTGATGAGCCACGAAAGAGACCTAGTTCGGACCAGGGCATCAGAGCGCACTCACCTTTTCGATTGAGGAAGCGCACAAAATACTCCTCTGAAATTTCGCTACTAGCGGAAACGAAAAAACCTCTGATTTTTGGCTTAGGGCCTTCTTTCAAGACCCGGAGTCCTCGACCACCGCTTAAACAGGAGGCCGGATGCCAGCTGGGATAGCTAGACGCGTCTTCTTGCGCGATCAGAGGCCAAGCCGCTTCAAGTTCAAAATGCAGTAGGCGAGCCTCCGTGGGCACCAAGATATTTTTCTCTTCTTCGCTGAGCTGTTTTAAAATTTTTTCTTCAATCTCGTCCTGGCCTTCGGGTTTCTGAACGTAGGGCAATTCCCGCGCGTCGTGGCTGTGAAAGAGGACTTTTGGGGGTTGGTCATCGGGGTTGAAGTTGAGATGAAAGTCGACTTCTGAGCTGCTGAAACGCGGCTCTTTCGTCGCAGCGGTCCCTCTATCGAAATGAGCCTGCTCTCGAGAACGGAGAGCTTCATGAGCATAGCTGCCATGAAGGGCAAAACCGCAAAGCGCTAGCCCAAACAAGAACAGGAAGCTACGAGTTCGCTGATTGAATTGAGCTAAACCAACATGAAAAATAGGGAGGGTTTCGCTCAAGAAGCGCGCTCCGGCTCCAGGGTAGCTACCGGCAAAGTAGAAGAGCGAATAGGCGGCAACCAGGAGAGAAATATTCAGCAAGGCGAGGCGTCGCCAGGAGCGTTTGGGTAGCCAGAAGACCCCCAGGAGCGCTCCGATGCTCAGGAGTTCGAGTTGGGCGATATCCAGACTCAGCCACTGCAAGCGATGTTGAGTGTTTTTCAGCATCCAGAAGGTTGTGAGGCCTTGTCCCCCTTGTTCTCTGACAACATCTCCATGTTCATAGAGACACCCTTTACCCCAGCCTAAGCCAAAGCAATTCAGGGGAGCATCAGCGAGTTGGTAGTAGAGGCTTTGGGGGAGAAGAAAGACCGAGTCTGTCAGCCGTTGGTTGTACCAGCCA